>DASWMA010000635.1:0-22166 GCA_036399995.1 Longimicrobium sp.
GTCGCCTCGCTCTCGCTGCGGACGGCGGAGGCGGCGGCCGTCCTCCCCGATCCCTCGCGGCCGCTGGTCGCCGAGCCGTGGAGCGGCGCCGTGCACCAGGCGTTCGCGGCGCGCGCGGCCGCCTCTCCCGGCGCGCTCGCCGTCGCCGACCCCGCGGAGCGGTGGACGTACGCCGAGCTCGACGCCGCCTCCAGCCGCATCGCCCACCGGCTGATCGCCCTGGGGGCGCGGCCGGGCGACGTGGTGGCGGTGTGGGCCCACCGCTCGGCGGCGCTCGCGCGGGCGCTGCTGGGGGTGTGGAAGGCGGGGGCGGCGTTCGTGGTCCTCGACCCCGGGTACCCGGCCGCCCGGCTGGCGAAGATCGCGGCGGCCGCGCGCCCCGCCGCCGTGCTGCGCCTGGCGGCCGCGGGCCCGGTGCCCGCGGAGGTCACGACGGCGCTGGGCGAGGCCGCGCGCGCCACCCTCACCCTGGGCCGCAAGGGCGGCGACGACGTGGGCGACGCGCCGGCGGAGGCGCCCGTGGTGGAGGTGGGGCCGGACGACCTGGCGTACCTGGCGTTCACCTCGGGGACCACCGGCGAGCCCAAGGCGGTGGCGGGGACGCACCGGCCGCTGGCGCACTTCTTCGGGTGGTACTCGCGCGCGCTGGCGATCGGCGCGGGGGATCGCGTCAGCCTGCTGGGCGGCCTGGCGCACGACCCGCTCCTGCGCGACGTGTTCGCGCCGCTGGTGGCCGGCGGCGCGCTGATGGTCCCCGACCCCGATCAGCTCGCCACGCCGGGCTGGCTGGCCGAGTGGATGGATGCCGCCGGGGTCACCGTCGCGCACCTGACCCCCGCCACGGCGCAGATGCTGGCCGTGGACGACGAGGCGTCGCTCCCCGCGATGCGGCTGGCGTGCTTCGGCGGCGACGTGCTGCGCGCGGGCGACGTGGAGCGGCTGCGGCGCATCGCCCCGAGCGTCCGTGCGGTCAACTTCTACGGCGCCACCGAGACGCCGCAGGCCATGGCCGCCTTCCCGGTCCCCGACGGGGTGGAGGGGGCGGTTCCCCTCGGGCGGGGGATCGACGGCGTGGACCTGCTGGTGGTGGCGCCCTCCGGCGTCCTTGCAGGGGTGGGGGAGCTGGGGGAGATCGTGGTCCGCACCCCGTACCTGTCGGCCGGCTACCGCAACGACGCGGAGCTGACCGCGCTCCGCTTCGTCGCCAACCCGTGGACGGGCGACGCGGCCGACCGGATGTACCGCACCGGCGACCTGGGCCGCCACCGCCCCGACGGCGTGGTGGAGGCGGCGGGGCGCGCCGACACCCAGGTGAAGGTGCGCGGCTTCCGGGTGGAGCTGGCCGAGGTGGAGGCCGCGCTGGCCCAGCACCCCGCCGTGCGCGAGTGCGTGGCCCGGCTCCACGGCGAGGGCGACGAGACGCGCCTGGTGGCGTGGCTGGCCGGCGGCGGCGAGCGGCCGAAGCCCGCGGCGCTGCGCGAGCACCTGCGGGCCCGCCTCCCCGACTTCATGGTGCCGTCGGCCTTCGTGTGGCTCGACGCGCTCCCGCTCACCCCCAACGGCAAGGTGGACCGCCGCGCGCTCCCCGACCCGCGCTCTCCCGTCGCGGCCGTCCCGGCGTCGCCGGGGACGCCCACCGAGGAGGTGGTGGCCGGGGTGTGGGCCGAGGTGCTGGGGCGCAGCGGGGTGGGGGTCGACGACGACTTCTTCCGGCTGGGCGGACGCTGGGAGACCGCCATCGGCGTGACGGCCCGCGTGGCGCGCGCGCTGGAGGTGGAGGTGCCGCTGCGCGTGCTGTTCGAGACCCCCACGGTGGCCGGGATGGCCGCCTGGGTCGAGGCCGCCGGCGGCGGCGCCATCGCCGACGCGCTGGCCGAGCTGGAAGGGCTGAGCGACGAAGAGGTGGCCGCGCTCCTGGCCGAGATCGGCGAGGACGGGTGAGCCGCCCGGCGCCGGGCTCCCGCTCGCCGGGGAGCCTCGATGCACGACCGACCGCCTCCGCCTCGCGGCGGGGGCCGTTCCCATACGGAACCGGACGATGACCGACATCACCTCGCGGCTGGCCGACCTTTCGCCCGAACGGCGCAGGCTGCTGGCGCTGAAGCTCAAGCAGAAGGCCGCCGCGGCCGACGCGCCCGCCGGGGAGGGCGAGCGCCCGTCGGTGTTCCCCGCCTCGTTCGCGCAGCGCCGGATGTGGCTGCTCGACCGGCTCGACCCGGGGAGCACCGCCTACGGCCTCCCCAAGGTCTGGCGCATCCCCGGCCCGCTAAGCGCCGCGGTGCTGGAGCGCGCCCTCGACGCGCTGGTCCGCCGGCACGAGACGCTGCGCACCCGGATCGAGGAGCGCGAGGGCGAGCCGGTGCAGGTGGTGGCCCCGCCCACGCCCTTCGCGCTGGAGGTGGCCGATCTCTCGACCCTGCCCCCCGAGGCGGCGCGGGCGGAGTTGGAGCGGCTGGCGGCCGAGAACGCGGCCACGCCCTTCCGGCTGAGCGAGGGGCCGCTCTTCCGCGCGCAGCTGGTGCGGCTGAGCGCGGATGAGCACGCGCTCCTCTGGAACGTGCACCACGCGGTGAGCGACGGGTGGTCCACCGGGATCCTGGCGCGCGAGCTGGCGTCGCTGTACGACGCGTTCTCGCGCGGCGAGCCCTCGCCCCTCCCGCCGCTCCCGATCCAGTACGGCGACCACGCCACCCGCGAGCGCGAGCGCCTCTCGGGCGAGTCGCTGGAGCGGCTGGTGGCGTTCTGGCGCGACGCCCTGGGCACCGCGCCCACGCGGCTGGAGCTGGCGCCCGACCGCCCCCGACCGGCCGTGCGCACCCACCGCGGCGCCTCGGTGGAGACCTTCCTGGAGGGGATGTCCGCCCCGGTGGAGGCGCTGGCGCGCGCGCACGACGCCACGCCCTTCATGGTCTACCTCGCCGTCTTCCACCTTCTCCTGGCGCGCTACACCCGGCACGACGAGGTGCTGGTGGGCACGGCCGTCGCCAACCGCGCCACCGAAGACGTGGAGGGGATCGTCGGCTTCTTCGTGAACACGCTGGTGCTGCGCGGAGACCTCACCGGCGACCCCACCTTTTCCGAGCTGCTGGCGCGCACCCGCGACGCCACCCTGGCCGCCTTCGAGCACCAGGCGCTCCCCTTCGAGAAGCTGGTGGAGGAGCTGAACCCCGAGCGCTCGCTGAGCCACGCGCCGCTGGTGCAGGCGATGCTCGTGCTGCACAGCCAGCACGGCGTGGGCGCCGCGCCGGCCGGTGGCGGCGGCACCCCGCGCGGGCTGCCGCTGGAGGCGGTGGGCGAAGGCACCGAAGCCGCGCGCTTCGACCTGAGCCTGGACCTGGTACAGCGTCCAAACGGCGTGTTCGCGCGCCTGGGCTACGCCACCGACCTGCTGGAAGAAGCCACCGCCGGGCGGATGCTGGCCCACTACACCGCCCTGCTCCACGCCGCCGTCCAGGCGCCGCGGGCGCCCGTCTCCACCCTCTCGCTGCTGGGCGACGAGGAGCGCGCCACGCTCGTCGCCGCGGGCTCGGCCGCGGCACGGTTCGAGGTCGCGCAGGCCCTCCCCGCGCGCTTCGCGGAGCAGGCCGCGCGCACGCCCCACGCCGACGCCGTCCGCTTCGGCGACGAATCCGTCACCTACGCCGAGCTGGACGCGCGCGCCAACCGCCTGGCCAACCGGCTGGTGAAGCTGGGTGCGCGGCCGGATGCGCTGGTCGGCCTCTGCGTCGACCGCTCGGTCGAGACCATCGCCGGCATCCTGGCGATCCTCAAGGCGGGCGCGGGCTACCTCCCCCTCGACCCCGCGTACCCTGAAGACCGCCTGGCCTACATGCTGGAGGATTCGGGCGTCTCCATCGTCGTCACCACGTCAGATCTGGCAGACCGGCTTTCGGGAGACGGCCCCACGCTCGTCCGCCTGGACTCGGATGCGGCCGTGATCGCGGCGGAGCCGTCGGACGCGCCGGCGATCGGCATCTCCCCGGACTCGCTCGCCTACGTCATCTACACCTCGGGCTCGACGGGGAAGCCCAAGGGGGTGCAGGTCACGCACGCCAACGTCGTCCGCCTCTTCGCCGCGACGGACCACTGGTTCGGCTTCGGGGCGCAGGACGTGTGGACGCTCTTCCACTCCTGCGCCTTCGACTTCTCCGTCTGGGAGATGTGGGGCGCGCTCCTCCACGGCGGCCGGCTCGTCGTCGTCCCCTTCGGGGTCTCGCGCTCGGCGGACGAGTTCTACGCACTGCTGGAGCGCGAGCGTGTCACGGTGCTGAACCAGACCCCTTCCGCATTCCGCCCGCTGATGCGCGTGGACGAGGAGGCGGCCGCGCGCGGGGAGATGCGCGACCTGGCGCTGCGTTGCGTGATCTTCGGCGGCGAGGCGCTGGAGCCGGCCACGCTGCGCGGGTGGGTGGAGCGGCGGGGGGATGATCGTCCCCAGCTCGTGAACATGTACGGCATCACCGAGACCACCGTCCACGTCACCTGGCGTGTCATCCGCGCGGCGGACACGGTGGATGGCTCCGCGTCGCCGATCGGCATCCCCATCCCCGACCTTGCCGTTCACCTGCTGGACCGCGACGGCCAACTCGTCCCCACCGGCGTTGTCGGCGAGATGTACGTCGGTGGCGCGGGCGTGGCGCGGGGATATCTCGGCCGGCCGGCGCTGACGGCGCAGCGCTTCGTCCCCGACCCCTTCGCGGCGGAGCCGGACGCGCGGCTGTACCGCTCCGGCGACCTGGCTCGGCGTCTCCCCGACGGCTCGCTCGAGTTCCACGGGCGTGCGGACGAGCAGGTGAAGGTGCGCGGCTTCCGCATCGAGCCGGGCGAGATCGAGTCCGCGCTGCTCGCCCATCCATCCGTCCGCGAGGCCGTCGTCCTCGCGCGCGGCGAGGGCGCGGCGAAGCGGCTGGTGGCGTGGGTGGTGGCGGATGGCGTCGACGCGGCGGGATTGCGGACGCACCTGCTCGCCCACCTCCCCGACTACATGGTGCCGGCCGCGTTCGTCTTCATGGACGCGCTCCCGCTCACCCGCCACGGGAAGGTGGACCGCCGGGCGCTGCCGGAGCCCGCCGCCGCCGACCTCGCTGGGGCCGGCTACCTGGCGCCGCGCACCCCAACCGAGGAGCTGCTCGCCGCCGTCTGGGCCGAGCTCCTGGGCGCCGCGCGCGTGGGGGTCGACGACGGCTTCTTCGAGCTGGGCGGCCACTCGCTCCTGGCCACCCGCGTCGCCTCGCGCGTCCGCGAGACGCTGGGGGTGGAGCTTCCCGTGCGCGCCGTGTTCGAGCACCCCACGCTGGGCGCACTGGCCGCCGAGGTGGACCGCCTGCGCCGCGGCGCGCGGGGAGTGGAGGCGTCGCCGATCCGCCCCGTGCCGCGCGAGGGCGCGGACCTCCCGCTCTCCTTCGCGCAGGAGCGGCTCTGGTTCGTGGACCGCATGGAGGCGGGGAGCGCCACCTACCACATGCCCCTCTTCGCCCGGCTCGAGGGCGAGCTGGACGAAGGAGCGCTGCGCCGCGCGCTGGACGAGCTGGTGCGGCGGCACGAGTCGCTGCGCACGTCGTTCCCGCTGGTGGACGGGCTCCCCGTGCAGCGCGTGGCTCCCCCCGCGCCGGTGGAGCTGTTCACCCACGACTTCAGCGCCTTCCGCGACGACGAGCGCGAGGAAGAGGCGGCGCGGCTGGTGCGCGAGCACGCCCGCATCCCCTTCACCCTGGAGACCGGGCCGCTCTTCCGCGCCGACCTGGCGCGGCTGGGCGAGCACGACCACCTGCTGCTCCTCACCCTGCACCACGTGATCGCCGACGGGTGGTCGCTGGACCTGCTCTGGCGCGAGCTGGCGGCGCTCTACGGAGCCTTCTCGCGCGGCCAGCCCTCGCCGCTGGCCGAGCCCCCGGTGCAGTACGGCGACTTCGCCGCCTGGCAGCGGGCGTGGCTCCGGGGCGAGGTGCTCGAGCGGCAGCTCGCCTACTGGCGGCGCGCGCTGGAGGGCGCTCCGCCGCTCCTGCGCCTCCCCACCGACCGCCCCCGCCCCGCGGTGCAGACGCACCGCGCCGCCACCGAGGCCGCCCTCCTCCCGCGCGAGGCGGCCGACGCGGTGCTGGCGCTGGCCCGGCGCGAGGGGGCCACCCTGTTCATGGTGCTCCTGGCCGGGCTCGACGTGGTGCTCTCCCGCCTGGTGGGAGAGGGCGACGTGGTGGTGGGCACCCCCATCGCCGGGCGCACCCGCGCCGAGACCGAGGGGGTGGTGGGGCTCTTCCTCAACTCGCTGGCGCTCAGGGTGGACCTTTCGGGCGACCCCGCCTTCCGCGAGCTGCTGCGGCGCGTCCGCGAGACCACGCTCGACGCCTACGCCCACCAGGACGTCCCCTTCGAGGCCGTGCTGGAGGAGATCCACCCCGAGCGCACGCTGGACCGCACCCCCGTGTTCCAGGTGATGCTGAACCTGGCCAACTTCACCGCCGAGGCGGGCGGCGGCGCACTGGAGCTCCCCGGGCTGCGGGTGCACGGGGTGGAGCGCGGCGGGGCCATGGCCAGCAAGTTCGACCTCACCCTGTACGCGGGCGAGGTCCCCGACGGGGTCGCCCTGCAGCTCGTCTACAACCCCGATCTCTTCGACGCCGCGCGCATGCGCGCCCTCCTGGCCCAGGTGGGCGGCGTGCTGGAGCAGGCCGCCGCCGACCCCGCGCGCGCCGTCTCCACCCTCTCGCTCGCCGTGGCCGAGGGCGCGGCGCCCGCCGGAGACCGCGCGGTGCGCACCGCGGTGGGCGAGACCGCGGGGATCGGCGAGCTCGGCGAGGTGTGGATGCGCGGCCCCGACGGCACCTGGCACTCCACCGGGGAGCGTGGCCGGCTGCGGCCCGACGGCACGGTGGAGCTCGCCGCCACGGACGACGCCACCCCCGCGGCCATGGCGCCCGCTGCGGCCTCCGCGTCGCCCGCAACGCGGGACGAGGGCGGGCCGACGGAGACGGAGCGGGTGATGCTGGAGATCTGGCGGGAGGTGCTGAAGGTGGCCGAGATCGGGCCGCACGACGACTTCTTCGACCTGGGCGGGCACTCGCTGCTGGGGGTGCGGCTGATGGCGCAGGTGAAGAAGCGGCTGCGCGCCACCCTCCCCCTTACGGCGCTCTTCGCCCACCCCACCCCCGCCGGGCTGGCCGGCGCGGTGGAAGGCGCGGGGAAGCCGCGCGACTTCCACCACCTGATCCCGCTCGGCGACCCCGCGGCGGGCACCCTGCCGCCGCTCTTCTGCATGCACGCGGCGGGGGGCACCATCTTCCGCTACCGCTTCCTGGCGGAGCGGCTGGGGCCGGCGCGGATGGTGTACGCGCTGCAGGCGGCGGGAGTGAGCGACGGGCGCGAGCCGCTGCGCAGCGTGGACCTGATGGCCGAGCGCTACCTGGAAGAGGTGCGGCGGGTGCAGCCGCACGGGCCCTACCACCTGGCGGGGTGGTCGGCTGGCGGGGTCACGGCGGTGGAGATGGCGCACCGGCTGCGGGCTGCCGGCGAGGAGGTGGCGTTCGTGGGATTGTTCGACACAAGCCCGCCCAACGGCGAGCTCGAGGCCCCCGACCCGGTGGGGATGTACCTGCGCCTTGCCTCGGGGCTCACCGGGGCCGAGGGCGCAGAGCTCGAGGCGCTGGGCGCCGCGCTGAAAGACCTGCCCATCGGCGCGCGGCTGGAGCACCTGGCCGGTTGGCTGGCCGTGCACGGCTCCGACAGCCAGCTGGGGGAGCTGGACGGCTTGCGCCCGGTGGTGGAGGTGTTCCGCGCCAACGTGACCGCCGCGCGCCGCCACCCGCTGGCGCCGTACCCCGGCGAGCTGACGCTCTTCTGCGCCGAGTGGGGGCGCGGCCATGGGTGGGAGGCGGCCGGCCTCCCCGACCTCTGGCGCCCGTACGCCGCGGGCGGGCTGCGGGTGGAGGTGGTCCCCGGCACCCACGCCAACATGGTCGCCGAGCCCTACGTCGGCATCCTGGCCGAGGCGATCGAGGAGGTGATCAGCGGCGTGGCGGTCGGCGCCGGGTGACCAAGCTCTCGTAACGGTTCCCGGATCCACCAGCCACCGTGGCCATTGAGGTTGGTGAATTCGTGGCTACCTGCCCCCTAAACCAGGGATGAGGGACGATGATGGACAGGAAACCAGGAGAGCAGACGGCGCTCTTTCCGCCAGGCTGAGCATGCCGTACGACGCTGCGGATGCCGGAAAGAACGTCCCTACAAACGAACATCAGCAGGGCCACTGGCTCTGCTGATGTGATGCCTCGAGCGAAACTATGTCGGCGCGAGCGGGCAGGTAGTGACGGTACCGCCGTTCGGTTGCTCGCTTCAGCGGCTGGCAGCGGGGCGGTACCTCCGATGTCATGATTCGATGGCACGAACTAATCCAAGCGGCTCCCGGTTTCGCCCGAGTGAATCCATCAAATCGAATGGTCACACCAGCACTTCCTGCGTGCCACCCGGAACCGCGTAATCTTTCCAGTCCCCCTCCAGCAGCACCTCCGTCAGCGGCATGAGACGCTGCGGGAAGCGGCCCGCCATCGCCACGCCCAGGAACATCACCGACCGTGTGAGCCCCAGATACAGGTACCGCATCGCGAGATCACCATCACGGCGGTTCAAACGGTCGAAGTCCATCAAGAACACGGCGTGAAATTCCAGCCCTTTGATGTGCTCAACGGCGAAAACCCGTACCCTGTCGCCCACGCCCAGAACCTTTCCCTTCTCGCACGCCTCCACCTCGATGGCGTGGTCGCTCAGCAGCTGCCCCAGCGCCGTCGCCGTTTGTGTGACATCCGCCTCGTCGGCCACAAAGACGGCGATCGACGGCAGATAACCAACACACTCGTACACCTCTACGATTCGCTCCGCCACCCACTCGACTGTGCGCTCCCGATCCGCTGAGCGGAAATGGAGCGGCGGCGGTTCGTCCTCCTCCGCGAACGGTGAGGTGAAAGGCGGCGGCTCTTTCATCGCGATTTCGTAGAGGACGCCCGCTACACGCAGGAGCGAGCGGCTTTGCCGGTAAACCCGCTGCAGCGCGTGCACCGACACGTCCGGGGCAAACGTGCGGACCTCGTCCCAATGACGCAGCCCGTTTGCGGTGACGCGCTGCATCAGGTCGCCCGACATGCAGAACGAGCGGAATGCTGGATGGGCTAGGTGGTACATGCAGCCAAGCTGCACCCACGAGAAGTCCGGCGCCTCGTCTACCGCCACCACCGTCCGCAACTGGCGCTTGATCGCTTCCAGCAGTTCGGACCCGGATGTACCCCACAACAGCTCCGGCCGCCGCGCGAAAAGGTCGCCCACCGTGGAGAGGATGGAGAAGACCAGCAGGTCGATCTCTTCGTCCGAGATGCGCCTTTCAGTAATAGAGCGCCAACCGTCTTCCGTAACCCACTTGGCGGCGGTGGGGCTGCTCTTGCGAAAGCGCTGGCGGAACTCCTGGTACAGGTGAGGCAGCCCCGCGAGCAACGCATCGATCCCGCGCATCAGCGGCGACAGGGGGGCAAGACCGCGATTCCACTCGCGCACCAGCAGCACCAGCGGGGCCCATGGCCCCTGCTCGACCGCCCTGAGCGCACGTCGGCCACCCGCGCTCACACCTTCCCGCTCCCGTGCCGCGTCGGTCATGCATATCAGAGCGCGCTAGCGTGCGGGCGCCTCCGTTGTCGGCACATCAGGCAACTGGCCCCGCAGCCCCTCGACGCGGGACAGGAGCGCCTTTCCCGCCTTGTCACCCAACGCCTCGGCCCGTGTCCGGGTGGCGAAAAACTCCTGCCGGATCTTTTGCAGATCCATGACGGTTTCGTACGGGTCAGCCGTGGGATCGCCGATCCGTCCAAGGGCACGCTGCGTAAACTCCAGGTATTCGTGGTTGAACTCCAGTACTTCCGGGGGCAGCCACGACCGGCCGCCGTTGTCGCCATCCCGCCAGGTCTCTCGTTCGGCTTCGGCGCAGAGACGTTCCGCCGTCTCCAGCGCGCGGGCGGCGCTCCTGAGGGCACTGCGGTAGCGCTCGTCGCAATGGCGGCCGTAGCCGGACAGCAGCCGCTGGCGGCGCGAGTCGTTCAACTCGAAAACCACGCCGCTGGTGCGGGTGAACGCTCCCTTGGATCCGCCGACCTTCAGAATGCGAAGGACGTCGCGCGCCAGCCGCGTCCGCTCGTCAGACCAGGTGCGTACCGTCTCCTGAGTGGCCGAAAGCTGCTCACGGCCGAGCGCCTCCTTGAGGTAATTGCGCAGCAGGTCGTTCGGTGTGAACAGGACCCAACTCCGCGCCGGATCGAGCAGGTAGTCGAGCTGGTCGCCGGAAAGGCCGGCTGTTTCGTCCGGATGCAGGAAGTCGCCCTTCGTCTTCTGTGAGAGTCGCTTGATCAGCACGGTGCTTTTCCCGGTGCCGGCGGCGCCGGTCAGCACCATTCTCGAATCGACGGGGAGCCGGAAGATGGGATCCTGGAGATCGTCCAGGATCGGCCGGTCGCGGAGCTCTACTTTCGCGGCAACCGAGGGCACCACCCGGCGCACATACAGGATCTCGGCGGCAATACCTGCAGGCGGATCGACGTTGTCCATCCCGCCCCATTCGGCTGAGAGGTCGTACTCCACCGACTCGCCCGCTCCGCCCGCCTGAACCGCAGCGTCGCGCCCATCAGGCGCAGGGTGCGCCAACAACTGGCGAACAGAAGGGATGGAGACGCGGAGACGCGCGCCCGCGGCGTACTCGTTCTGGACAGCGTCCCACGCATGCTTTCGCACCGACCGGAATTCGCTCCGCTCCAAGAGCGTAACCTCGAACTCTCCGGCCGGAACGCGCACTCGAAACGGCTGCTCCAGCGCGCGCGAGGCAATGCTCCCCATTGGGGAAAGATAGCTCGCAAACATGCACCCGGGTGCCACGGGGTCATGGTCGGGGGCGTAATTTCGGCTGATCAGCAGATGCTCTTCCCTGCCGTTCCGGATCAGCCGCAGGCACGCGATGAATGGCTCGGCGCGCGTGGCAAACTCGTTTTTGCGTACCTCGCGCTGGATGGTGGTCAGCGCCTGTACCACGCCGGGTCGGTAGTCCTCGGGATTTGCGAACCGCTTCTTCCGCTCTGGGAGCTGGTCAAAATGGTCGAGCTCGCTCAGGATCAGCGCACCCATGGCGCGGTAGGGATGCAGGGCGACTTCGATCGTGCTCACGGGAGAGACATCCCGGGCTGGGGTGAAAGGAGCGACGCAGAGATGGGAGATAGACAATGGAGAGATTAAGCGGACAATGCATCGGCTCACCATCGCAGGCTCGCATGCGTGCGAGGCCGACGCGAACCGTTGCCGAACGGGTGCCGCAGACGACGGACGAGAGATTGGATGGCGGGCAGTGATGACGGCAGAATGGGACCCGCATCCGGCATGCAGATCGCCGCTCGGTAAACAAATGGGGCAAAAGGTCCGTTTGCGCAAGCGGTCTTCACCAGATCGATCCGGATCGTTCGCTCCGTCCGCAGCGGCTCCTCACCACGCCACCGCAAGAGAGCCAAGCCATTCCCGCATCTCGCGGGGCCCCAGCACCTCCTCGGGGATGCGGCGGCCGGCGGCGAGGATGGCGAGCGCGTCGGAGCGCACCTCGGGGGCGAGCCACTCCACCCGCGCCAAGTCCGCATCGATCGCGCGCGCCGACTCGTAAGGCCAGCCGAGCGGGTGACCAAAGTGCGCCGCGGCATCGAGCATCGCCCGGTGGACGCCGGGGGCCGGCGTCACGGCGGGAAGGCCGGCGAGGGCGGCACTCGCGCCGGAGAGCCGCGCGATGTCGAGCCCCGGACGGTCCAGGTCGCCCACATAATCGATCCGCGCCACGGGGCGGCCGATCGTGGCCAGGTGCTGCACCGACTGCTGGAACACGGCCCCGCAACCGTACGCCACCATCCCGTACGGCGGGTCCGACAGCGCTGCGAGGGCGCGCCGGGCCACCCCGAACGCGTCGGCGTTCTCGAACACCACCACTGCGGGCCGCTCGCCCACGCTCTCCCACGCCAGCGGGGGCGGGTACGACCTGACGCCGAGCAGATCGGCGGTGAGGTGTCCCTCGCCGAACAGGGCGGAGCGCAGCAGCACGTCCAGCCGCTTCTCGTCACCCGTGAGCTGGAGCGAACGGTAGCGCAGCGGCGCCGGCTCGCCGAACCATCCCTCCACCAGCCCCTGCTGCACCCGGCGCAGGAAGGCGAGATGATCGTCCGCCAGCCGGGCGAGCCGAGGCACCCAGGCGAGCCGCGGGTGCCAGGGCTCGCGCCGCCACGTGTCGTCGCGCGGCGGCGCGGGAGCGTACACCAGGTCTACCGAGACGGGCACGTGCGGAAGCAGCGCCGTGTCCCACCGCCCTCCCTGACGAGAGGGAAGGCGCAGCACGCCGTCCCCCGCCAGCGCCTCGAGCGCCGCCAGGAACCAGGCGCGCTGCTCGGGCCCGCGAACGTTGGGAAAGGCCGTGGAGAAGGCGTTCCACAACGCCTCGCGATACACGCGGCGCCCCGGCTGCGCACGCAGCGCCGCGGCGAACGCTTCCAGCCGCCGCGCGTCCAGCGCGGGCGCGTCAGCTGGCGGCATCGCTCGCGGCGTGCGCCGGCTCGGCGCCCGGTGGCGGGGCCGTTGCAGGGTCGTCCTGCAGGCGCAGGTGCGCTACGTCGAGCTGGCTGGGCCCGCCAGCCAGCTCCACCACCGACTCCCCGCTCCACCGGTCCTTGCGGTCGTTCTTCAGCCGCAGCACCACGGGCATCATCCGCACGGCGCCCAGCGAGTCGATCCCTGTGGCGTAGATGAGCTGGATCCCCATCGCCCGCGCCACCTCGCGCTGCAGCTCCAGCAGCGGCTCCCACGACGCAGCGCCGATCGGGTTGTCGAGCAGGAGCGTTCCGGAGGGGCGCAGCCGCTGCCCACGCTGCGAGGCGCGCAGCTGCGCCAGGGTGCAGTACAGCAGGATGGCGCTGGTCAGCCGCTCGCCGCCGCTCTGCCGCCCCAGCTCGGTGATCGGCTTGTACTGCGCCTCCTTGGTGGGCTTGGGGAGAAGCACCCTCACCTGGATCGGCTTTCCCACCCTGCGCACGGCCTGCTGCACCAGGGCCAGCCCGCGTGGCACCGGTGCGCTCCCCTTCGCCAGGTCTTCCAGCAGCGCGGCGATGCGCGCCTGGCGCTGTGCCGCGTCTTCGGGCGCGCCGTGCTCGATCTTCAGGAAGTGCAGCCCGCCCAGGCCGCGAACGGTGTCCGGCAGCCGCGACCGCCGCGCCGCCGCGCCCAGCACGTGCAGCCCCCGCTCGGCGGCGGAAAGGAGCTGCACCACCAGCGCGTTCCGGTTCGCCTCCAGCCTCTCCACCTCGTCGGTCACGATCTCCAGGCGAATCGCCAGCTGGTTTCGCACCGTTTCGGCCGTCTCCTCGAAATCGTCCGCGGAGTAGCCCCTCAGCCGCTGCACCACCCCGCTGCGCAGGTGCTCGAACTCGGCCCGGCTCATCCACTCCATGATGTCGGCCACGGCCCGGGTGCGCCGGGTGGTGATCCGCCCGTTCTCGTTCCGCAGCCTGTGCAGCCCGTGCTTCAGGTCCTCCACGCGGGCGCCGACCTCTTCTTCGGCGGGCGTGGCCCAGGGCGGCGCCTCGCCGGGCGCGAGCGCCTGTTCCAGCAGGTCGGCGTTCGCGGTTTCGAGCGTCTCCAGGATCTGCAGGTGCTGCCCCGCCGTACGCTCGCGGTGCTCGGCATCGCGCCAGCGCGCGGCGGCGTCCTGCGCCCGCGTGCGGGCGTGGGTCTCGGCCTCGCGGTTCCCTTCGGCTTCCGCGAGCGCCGTCTCGGCCGCGGCCTCGGCGCCCTCGGGTGGAATGGTGTCATCGGTGAAGACCGGTACCGCATCCACGCCGCGGCACTCCTTCTCCAGCCCTTCCAGGTCGGTTTCCACCCCGCGCACAACGCCCTCCGCCCGGACCTTCCCGGCGAGGGCGGCCGTCATCTCGCCGTCGGCGGCACGGGCGCGCGCATCGGCTTCTCCCGGGTCGGCGAGCGAATCGAGCGCACGCTGCACCTCCCCCTCGTCGAGCCCGTTCTCCCGCGCCAGGTCCTCGAACCGTTGGCGCTCGTGGCGCTGCTGCCGGAGCGCGGCTTCGTACCGCTCGCGCAGGGCAGACTCTCCAACCAGCCCCTCGTAGCGCTCCCGCCGCTGCTCGTATTCGGCGTCCAGCGCCTCGACGTCACCCGCGGCCGGGGGAAGCTCCTCCCCCTCGCCCAGGTAGCGGATGGAACGGAGCCGGATCGCGGTCTCGGCGGCGCGCTCGCCGGCGCCACGTGCCGCCATGGCGTGCTCCTGAGCCCGTTCACCGGCTTCGGAAGCGGATTGCAGGTGTGCACTCGCCCGGATGCGTGCCTCCTCTGCATCGCGGTGCAGCGCGCGAAGAGTCGCCTCGCGGGTAGGACGGTCCGTACCCCAGCGACGGAGATGACCATCCACGCGCGTGTGCTGGCGGAGTCGTTCCATGTGCTCGTCATTGAGCGCCTTCAGCGCCTGCTCCAGCTCCTCCGCCGCGCGGTCGGCGCGCTGCCGCTCGCGGTCGAGCTCGGCCGCCTCTTCGCGAAGGCGGCCGATCTCGTCGTCGGCCCGCCGGATGGCGTCCATCCGTTCGGCGAACCAGCCTTCGCGGAAGCGCGCGCGGAACGCGCGGATCGCCCCGGCCAACTCACCCAGCTCCGAGTGCTCCGCCGTCGCGCGCTCGCGCTCGGCCTGGTCGCGGTCGCGGCGGTGCTCGCGCCGCGCGCGCTCGGTCGCCGCCGCCTCGGGGTCGTACAGCGCCTCGCCCGCCGGCCCCACCACGATCCCGACCGGCTCCATCTCGCCTTCCGCGGTTCCCTGCGACGCGACCACCACCGGCGCGTCCAGCGGCAGCTCCGCCCCGCGGAGCGCTTCCCGCGCGTCTTCCAACGCGGCGTCGGGAACGATCACACCGTCCGCGAGCATCGGCCGCTGCCGCACCCACTCACGCGCCTCGCGGCGGGGGACGGTCCTGGAGAGGTACTCCCATCCAGACCATGCGCTCACCCGTGCCGCGTGCAGGTGTGCCAGCACCTGCTCCACGCCCGCGCGCGGGGGGAGGAGCCGGTGCGTTTCCAGGTACGTGAGCGCGCGTTCGCCCTCGGCCAGCAGCACGCCCAGCCGCACCGCCCGCTCGTTGACGACCGCAGCCGCGCGGCGGAGGATCCCGTCGGCCACGGCTGCGTCCATCCGGTCCAGGTCGATCTCCTCCTGCCCGATGTGCTCGCGCAGACGTGGGTTTTCCTCCAGCGGCCGGCGCTGCGCCTCGGCATCTCGCAACGCTTCCTGGCGCTGGCGCTGCTCCGCGTCGGTCTGCCGGATCGCCCCCTGCAGCTCGCCGATCCGTTTTCCCAGCTCCTCGCGCTCGGCGCGTGTGCGGGTCCGCTCGTGCTCGGCCAGCGCGGTCCGCTGCCGAAGGTCGTCCACCGCGTTCGAGAGCCGGTGGAGCGCCGCCGACGGCGTCTCGCCAGGAAGCGCGGCGCCGTCGTCCACGATCCCTGTCCACTCGCCCTGCTCGGTGGCGAGCTCGGACTGGAGATGGACGGCGCGCGCGTCGAGCGTGGCGGCCTCGGCGGCGGCGGACGAGGCCAGGCCCTGGTGCTCGCGCGCGGTATCCCATTCGGCGTCAGCCCGTCGATCATGCGCGTCGGCTTCGTCCCTCAGGCGTTCGGCCCGATGGCGCACCGCCGCGTGCAGCCGCCGGGCCGCATCACCCAGCTCCCGCAGCAGCGGGGCATGCTCCTGGAGCGTACGGGAAAGCTCCGCCATCGCGCGGTCGGCCGCGGCCTGGTGCCGCCGCGCCTCGCGCAGCGGCACGGCGGCGCTCCACAACTGCCGTGCGTGATCGGCCCGCCGGTGCTCCTCCTTCAGCCGGTCCGCCTCGGCACGGGCCGCCTGGACCCTGGCCTGGAGCGTGTAGCGGCGCAGCCCCAGCGAGCGGCGCTGCGCCTTCGCGGCCAGCCGCGCCATCTCGCGCGCCTCCTCCTCCGCTTCGTGTTCGGCGGCCTTCCCCGCCAGCACCTCCGCGCCCAAGTCACGCGCACGGCCCAGCAGGTGCTCGCGAAGCGCGAGCAGCGCGGCGCGGCGCTCCCCCGCCTCGCCGCGCGCGTGCCGCCGCTCGGCCGCCAGCGCCGCCAGCGGCTCGCTGCGCTGCACCAGTCCCTCCAGCAGCACGCGCTCGGGGCGCAGCCGCAGCGACAGCTCGTTCAGCCGCTCACGGAACGTTTCGATGTTGCGCGCCACATCTTCCCCCTCCGAGGGGTCCAGCGCCATCTCCAGGAAGAAGTCGACGAACTCGTCGCTCTCGCGGAACTTGAACAGCTCGTCGGCACCGCCCTCGCGCTGGTTCATGGTCAGCTGGTAGCCGAAGAGCGCGGGGTCGATCCCCGCCTGCTCCAGGATCTTCTCCCACTCGTTCTGGTGCACCGTGTCCTGCACGCCGGCGGCGCGGTGCACCGACTCGAGCGCGCGCCACTCCTGGCGGAACCCTGCCAGCGTGCGGTGGGCCCGGCTTCCGTCGCGTCCGGCGGTGAACAGGGGGAGCCCTTCCAGCGTGAGCATGGGCTCGGCGGGCGAGACGAACGCGGCGAAGTAGAAGCGGTTGAGGTCGCCCGACCCGGCGCCGCTCCCGGGGTTCCGCTCGTAGAACACGCCGGTGAGGTAGCGTGGCGGCCCCTCGGCGGCGTCGAAGAGCCCGCCGCTGCCGTCCAGCTCCCACTCGGCCGCCACCACCGCGCGGTCGTCGCGCTGCACGTAGTCGATCAGCCGGCGCCGCCCCTCGGCCTTCCCACCCAGGAAGTCGGTGAGGCGCGGGCGCACCACCGAGAAGAAGAGGTTGAGCAGCGACGACTTCCCGCCACCGTTGCGCAGCCAGACCACCGCGTCGGAGGCGCGGCCCTCACGACCGCGGAAATCCAGGACGAGGTCGTCCATCCGGGCGTCCGGGTGGCCGATGGACACGTACCGCACACGGGCCAGGCGCGGCATCAGCGCGCCTCCTGCGTGTGGGCAAGCGCCTCCTGCACGCGCTCGTACAGCGCGGTGGCGGCCAGCTCGCGTACCATCGCTTCGTACCGCCAGGTGGAGCGGTAGCGCACCGCGGTCCCCTCCGTCAGCCGCACGAAGCACCCCTGCGCGCGCAGGTACTCCAGCGCGCTGGAGATCATCCCGCGGGTGGTGCGCGTTGCGCGGCGTCCCTCGGCCGCCGCGAGACGGTCGTGGTACAGTCGCCAGGCCTCGTCCAGGGCGGTGCCGTCGGGGCTCACGGCGGGGTCGGCCCTCCCGGCCGACTCGGCCTCGAGCCGGGCGCAGAGCTGGCGCAACGTCTCCTCCACCTCCTCCACGGTGATGGGCGGCTTGGCGGAGTCGTCCTCCAGGTCATCGGCGCGGGGGAAGAGGGTGGCGGCGATCCCCACCTGGATCAGCCCGTCCAGCAGCCGCTCCTCCACACCCGTGCCGGGTGTGACGCGCCACTCCGAGGTCCGCATCTCGAACACCGAGCCGGCCTGGGGCGCCAGCACGATCCCGTGCTCGCCGTAGTCCAGCATCCACAACCCCAGTCCGCCGGCGACCGCCCGGACGGCCCCGCGGAACTCGGTGTCGTCGATGAAGCGGTCCATCAGCTGGCCATAGTCGCCGTCGCCGGCGGGGCGCGCGTTGGGGCGCAGGGCGTGCTGGATCAGCCGCCCGGCGGCGCTGAGCGCCTGCTCGTCAAGCATCAGGGCTCCCGATGGGGAGAAGGATCAGCTCGTCGCCGGAGATCCCGGCCACCTCCAGCCGCTCGTCCGTCCGCACGGCGCGCAGGCCGAATGCCGCCTCGCCGGCCGGGCCGAACAGGCGCAGCGACAGCAGGGCCAGGCACTCCAGCACCTCGCGCGGCTCGCCTTCGCCCGCGGCCTCGGCCAGTACGGCCGAGAGCGGCCGCGGCACCCCCAGCGCCTGCAGGCGGGCGCCCGCGCGCGCGCGGACCTCCGGCCCGAAACGCTCCGGGAGCGGGTCGGGATCCACCAGCTCGCGCGGCGCGCGCTCCACCTCGCCGGGCATGGCCTCGCGGCGGGGCTGCAGCAGCCACATCACCATCTCCTTCAGCCGGAACGCGCCGGGTGGAACGGGCCCGACCAGCGAGGGGACGGCGCCGTCCAGCACCGCCGCGGCCCCTCGCGCGTCCATCCGCATCAGCGGGATCAGGACGTCGCCTTCCAGGTGAGGGAGCGTGCCTCCGCGGGGACGTGTGAACGCCTGCCGCTCCTGTTCGTCGAGGAACACGGCGCGCGCGGTCATCACCGGGCGGTGCAGTTGCACGTGGCGCCGCTCGCACTCGGCGATCAGGTCGCGCACGCGCGCCACGCTCCGCGCCGGGTCCGACCCGGGCTCCAGCGTCTCCAGCCGCTCGTCGGCCACCGAGCGGATCGCCTGCTCGGCGATCAGCTGGTGGGTGAGGTGGCCAAGCGCGTCGTCCAGCAGCCGGCGCACCTCGCCGCCCCAGTCCACGCGGCGAAGGTTGCGGCGCGTGTCGCGGATCACCCGCTCGATCTTGTCGCGATACCGGATGGAGAGGAGCCGCGCCTCGGCCGCGGCCGACGCGGCGCGGTCGAACTTCCCCCTCTCCAGTTGCGTGCGGACGATCGCCTCGGTGGCGATCTGGCTGTCCTCGATGTCGAGGTCCAGCGCGCGCAGGAACAGGTTGGCCGCGCCGGTGCTCAGCGCCAGCACCACGCGCCCGTCCGGGTGGTGGCGGTCTTCCAGCAGCCGCATGCGGATCTCGCGCGTGGCGGCACGCCCCTGCTGGTCGAAGGTGGTGTACTGCACACGAAAGGGCCGCCGCCGATCGGCGTCGTTGCGCAGGTGGGCCAGCACGCGCTCGGCCACGCTGCGGTGGCGCGCCTGGTCGGGCTCCACGCCCGCGGCATGGTCCATCGCGGCCAGGAACGGGGCGAGCGAGGCCACCAGGGTGACGGCGTCGGTTTCGCCGTCGAGCCCGGAGTTCTCGATCACCGCGTCGAACACCGCCAGCGCCAGCGCCAGCAGGTCGTAGTGGGCGGCGCCCTCGGGAAGGAATCTTTCGAGATCGTTCAGCTTCAGCAGCGGGCCGGCGTGCAGCAGTGCCCGCAGCCGCGCCGTCATCCGGCCGTCCCAGGCCGCGAACCGCGCCTCGCCTGCCGCTACCGCGGTGACGGAGCCCGCGAGCAGCTCCATGAGCTCTGTGGGCGACGGTTCGGGTGGAACGGGCGGTCCTGCGAACGCAGAGATCTGGACGGGCAGAGGGGCCGTGGCAGGAGGGCGCATCGGGGCTTTGCTTCGAGGACAGCGACTTCAGGAACGGCACCGAACGCGCGCCCACGGGGCCGGTGCGGAGCACCGGGGAAACGGTGGGAGACGACGCTTCCGAAGCCGGAATGTATGTTCCCTGGACGAAATGCGGCAACCGACGCTTCGTGGGTAACCCGGGTCAGCACCGAACGAGGACGACGGGCCGGTGGCGGTGTGGCCCTTCCGCGTATCCAGAACGATCGGTTCGCGCCGTGGGCGGCAGGGTCTTGTCTCTGCGGACCGAAACCCGGGCAGGCGCGGAGCACCAGCTCGGCCATCGAGAGCCCGGCGGCCATGTCGCTGAAGCCGTGGCGCGAGGGGGCCACCCCACCCCGCGACATACGGCGTTTGCTCCTGCTCGAATTCTGCGGAACGCGCCGCATTGCCTGCCGCCGCCGCTCCGGGGTTCTTGTTCGCGACTCCCCGCGCAACGATCAGGTATGTACCGCCGCGTCCGCGCCTGCGGCACCGGGGGCGGCGTCCTCCACCCAGCTTCGCTCGCGCATGATCTCCCACGCCCGTCTGACCACCTGCTCGCGCAGCCAAACGCCGGCGGGGTCGGGCGCGGGATCGGGAACCTGCCCCACGGGCCGCACGCCCATGCGGCCGAGCTCACCGAGCACCCAGGCCATGGTCCGGTCGGGGTCCCGGTAGAAGCGAGTTCCCCGCACACGGATGAAGCGCCAGCCGGCCCTCTCCAGCACCGCCTGCCGCGCCATGTCGGCCGGGATCTGGGCGGGGCCGTGGAAGCGGTCACCGTCGCACTCAAGGGCCACCTGCCGTGTGCCGTCACGCACCACCATGTCGATGCGGTAGCTGCCCACGCTCACCTGCGAGTCCACGCGGTACCCGGCGGCCAGCAGGCGCTGGATCACGGCGATCTCGAACGGCGACTCGGCGCGGCGCTCCGCCTGTGCCTGGGCGCGACGGCGCGCGCCGGGGTCGCGGACGTGCTCGATCAGCCGGCGGCGCAGGTCGCCGGGCTGCAGGTCGCGCGCGGGGTCGAGCGAGTGCACCAGCCAGAGCTGGTCCCGGGCGCGGCTGGCGGCGACGTTGTAGCGCTGCTGGAACGCCTGGGTCTGCCGGATGGGGAGCCTGCCGCCCGTGGGCGTATCGACCATCGAAAGGAAGACCACGTGCCGCTCGTCTCCCTGGAACTGCCCGGAGTTCCCCGCGACGAAGCGGCGCCCTTCCAGTTCCACCGCACCCAGCACCGACACCGCCACGTCCTGGATCAGCCCTGCCTGCTCGTCGCCCAGCAGGGTGATGGCGCCCATGGTCTTGCCGGCGTAGAGGTCCAGCTCGGTGGCGGCCTTCATCAGCGCGGCGATCCACCGCGCCTCGGCGTGGTTGGTCTTCCCGCTCCGCTCGGCAGTCTGCACCACGAACTCCGCCACGTGCGGGCGGGGCACGGGCGACGGGTCGCGCAGCGGGCGAATCTCCAGGTTGTACGAGAGCTCGTTGGAGAACTCGATGATGTCGGGAACGCAGCGGAAGTGCTCGCGCAGCGCGATGGTGCCGCCGAACGACTGGCGCGCGAGGTCGTAGATCGAGGTGGTGCCGTCGTACAGGTGGTGGTTGGGAACCCCGTGCAGGTGCTGCCGGATAAGCGCCTGCACCGCGCCCGTATCCTGGCCGACGGCGAGCGGGCTCACCTGCTCATGGTCGCCCACCACGGCGATGCTGTCGCCCAGGTACCAGGCGAGCAGGCCGCTCACGTCGGACTGGCTGGCCTCGTCCACGATCACCACGTCGAAGCGGGCCTTCGCCGGGTCGAAGCTCTCGGCCACACGCGCCAGCGGCATGATCCAGACGGGAACGGCGTCGCGCGCGCTGGCCAGGAGCCGGCGCGCCTCGCCCCGGAGCGCGGGGGCCCGCTTCCCTGTCCCCTTCCCGATCTTGCGTACAGTGTCGGCCCACCCCTGCAGCGCCTGTCGCGCAGGGAGATCGGTGCGGCCGAGCTGCGCGCGCCAGGCCATCCGGTCGATCAGACGCGCGGTAAGAGCGCGCAGCGAATCCTGCGCCTGCGCGAGACGCCGCGTCAGCGCCACCTCATCGAGCGCGGCCCGGCGCTCGATCTCCTGCTGGAGCTGCCGCCACCGCCAGGCAGCAGCCGGATCGCCAGGCAACCGCGGACCCGCGTGCGCCGCTTCGCGGCCGTGGACGGCCAGTGCCCATGCACGTGCCGACGCCGCGAGGCGGGTGAGAAGCTCCCGCCGGCGCGACCAGGCCGGGACCTTCGCCCAGAGCGCATGATCCGCCTCGATCGCGGTGTTGTACGCCGCCACGTCGCACTCGCGCGCGGCGGCGCGGAGCGCGTGCGCCACGCGGCTGCCGTGAGGCGCCAGCTTCTCGTCCACCTCCCGGAGGAGGCGCAGGGCCCGGGCGCGGAGCGCCAGGCGCAGCCGGGAGGTGATCGCGTCCTGCAGCGGGCCGGCCAGGATGGCCGTGTCGCGCTCGAAGGGGGCGGCCGGGGCGGCACGGGCTACCTCGCGGCGGCGGAGGTCGGCCCAGCGGAGCCCCGCCGTCGTGGCGGCTGCGGCCTCGATCGTCTTCCAGCGCCGCGGCCACCAAGCCAACAGATCGTCGAAATGGCCCGCGTACTCACGGAGGATCGGTTCCGGATCGTGGCCGAGCTCGGCCACCGGGGGAAGCCCCACCGGCACCGCCTGCCGGGTCCAGCGGATGGTGAGCCTGCGCCGCGCCTCCTGCACCGCGAGATGCGCGGTGACGGCACGGAAGTGCGCCGCCCCCTGCGGCGCGGCGCCGTTTACGCGGACGCCGCTCAACACCGTCTTCCACTTCCCGT
>DASWMA010000636.1:0-6515 GCA_036399995.1 Longimicrobium sp.
GGCCGAGCAGGCGGTCACCGCGGCCGCCGTCGACTCGGCCATCGCGCGCGCCCCCGAGCTGCAGCGCTTCCCCGACCGCGTGCCCACGCGCATCCCCGCCGCGGCGCCGGGCGGGCGCGGCGGCGCACCGGGCGGGGTGCCCGGCGCGCAGCCGGGGGCCGGCGCAGGCAACGGGACCGGCACGGGGAACGGGATCGGCAACGACGTGGCGGGCGGGCGCTACGGCGCCGGGTACGGCGACCGGCGCCTGATCGTGCGCCCCGAGGCGGTGCCCGAGCGGCAGCGCAGCGACCACGAGCGCTACATGGAGCACCTGAACGGGCGCCTCGCCACCTACAACGACTCGATCGCCGACGAGGCCGCCCGCCAGCGCCGCGTCCGCAACTGGACCGTCAAGGACGGCAGCGGGCGCGAGTGGGGGATCGGCGAGGGCGGCGTGCCGGTGATCGCCGGGCGCAAGATCCCCATCCCCATCTCGCCGCCGATCTACGTGGACCGCGACCAGGCCGACGCCGCCCGCGAGGCCGCCCGCCGCCGCGGCGAGATCGACCGGCAGATCGAGGCCGGCGAGCGCGGCCGCTCGGTGGCCGAGAGCGCGCGCCGCGCCCGCGAGCGGCAGGACGCCGACCGCCGCCGCCGGCGCGAGGGCCAGCGCGACTCGGCCCGCACCTCTCCCTGACGCCCGCCTTCTCCAAATCATCGAAGCAGACGAACCGGCCGGGCCGTGGCGATGCCGCCATGGCCCGGCCGGAACGCGACTTGCACCCTTTGCCGGGCACGTGGGAGCATCGAAGGATGTGACCGATGGCACCGGAAAGGGAGAGCATGGGGCGTTCATCGCGTAACGACGACGACGAGCGGGGCAACGGCTTCGCGATCACGCTGGGCGCGCTGGGCGGGCTGGCGGTCGGCCTGCTGCTGACGGGCGCGGCGCAGGAGCCGGTGCGCCGGGGCGCCGCACGGCTCCGCGACCGCGCGCGCGACGCGGCCGGCAACTGGGGCCCCGCGCCGCTGCAGCGGCCCGCGGATGAGCAGCACGAGCTGTCGCAGCTCGAAGACGACGTGATCGCCGCCTTCCTCGGCGACGTGGTGCTGTCGGAGCGCGGGATCGACGTGGGGTGCATCAGCCCGGGGATCATCGAGCTGTCGGGAACGGTGCACGCCCCCGACGAGGCGGAGCGGGCGGTGCGCGTGGCGCGTGGCGTGGCGGGCGTGGCCACGGTGGTGAACCGGATGGACGTGGAGGACGAGCAGCGCCGACCCGCGCGCGAGACGACTTCCACCGCAACGGAGGATCACATGGCGGGTGAATGGACCGGCAGGAACGTGGGGATGGGGCAGCGGCGCCAGGGGATCGAGACCGAGAACCGCGGCGGCCTGGACGACTCGCGGCACATGCTCGAGGTGTCGCTGGAGCAGAGCGACCGCGCGCAGTTCGAGGACGAGGAGATCGCCCACTCGCAGCCGATCATGGGCAGCCGCCCCGGCCACGGCGATCCGCTCGAGCGCACCAACTACGCCGAGCACGAGCTCGACAACCAGGACCCGTACGGCAAGCACGCCGTTCCCGCGCCCGAGCAGCCGCAGGCGCTGCACAGCCAGGCGCGCGTGGGCGAGGGGCTTCCGCCGGGGATGGAGCTGGCGCTGGAGGGCGAGCAGGTGCCCGTGAAGCCCCACTCCGAACAGTGGAACGGCTCGCCCAACGAGAGCGGGCGCACCGAAGGCTGATCCGCGGAGCAGCGCGGACACGACAGCGGCCCTTCCCGGCATCCGGGGAGGGCCGCTTTTTCTAACGGCGAAGCTCACGCAGAGCAGCAGAGCAGCAGAGAGAACGACAGCAGAAGTTCTCTGCTTCTCTGCTGCTCTGCGTGAGACCTGCTGTTTCAGCCCATCTCCAGCCCGAGCTGGTCGTCGGGGGCGGGCGGCGGGGCGGCACGCTCCTGGTCGGCGATCCAGCGGGCGATCACGCGGACCACGTAGGCGCGCTCGTCGCCCGTCAGCTCGCGGCCCTTGGCGATGCCGTGCCACTTCTGCAGGCAGCCGCGGCAGCAGGTGGCGGTGGCGTGCTGGGCGACGAAGACGGGGTGCCCGCGCATGGGCGTCTGCTTGCCGTCGTTCGGTGGCTGGGCGGGGGCGAGGCGGGCGGCGATCATCTCGCTCGCATGGCGCGCCACGGCGTCGATCCCCCGGCGCCGCAGGTAGTCCAGGTCGCCGCCGCGCAGGCGGAAGCGGCGCCGGAAGGTGGAGGCCGCCAGCCGCTCGAACACCTCGTCCAGCCGATCGTCGTCAGTCATCCCGCCAAGCTGCGGGCATGCCCGCCCGCGGGCAACCGCCGGCGCCGATGGACCGTCACTCGAAGCGGAAGGCCGCCGGTGGGGTGCCGGCGGCCTTCCGCTGCGCTTCGCTGGGGAGTGGGTCGAGCTAGTTGCTGGACGTCAGGCTGAACGCGGCCTGGTCCGGATCGGCGACGATCTTGAAGACGCTGAAGGCGTTCAGCCGGTTGTCGAGCGTGCCGCTGCCGCCGCGCTGCACCACGCGCAGGTTCTCGGCGCCCTTCGAGTCGCTGTCGCCCGTGGTTACGCTCACGGCGTTCAGGAACGGGTTCTGGTCGTCGCCGTAGCGCACGTTGGTGGTGGCGCCCGGGTCGATCTTGACGGTCACCGGCGGAAGGTCGCCGGCGAGCGGGTCCGAGCCCTTGCGGCCGATCAGGGTGACTTCGATGGCGTTGCGGGAGCCGTTGATGAGGGTCTTGGTGCCGGACATGGAAGCCTCGCTGGATTGAGTGAAGTGGGGGGTCTGCATGAACCGTCCATGGAAGCGCACCGCACTCTATCGCACGCTCCACGCCGATTCCGGCACGCCCGCGCCCCGCCACGCCACTCCGCACCTAACCGTATCCACCGTAAACGTTTACTCCACGTCCAACGATCCCGCCCGCGGGACGCCACCGGCACCTCGCCCCGTCCAATTGCGACGCCGCGGTGCCTCGGCTGCAACGATTCGTTGCGCACCTCGTCCGGGTTCCGGCCCTGGCTCCGGACGCGCACCGGGAGGCCTGCTCCCGGTGCGCGTTTCGATCTCGCGACGCGTGCTCAGTCGGGCAGCTGCGCCCACACCTCGAACGTGGGAGAGGTGGCGCGTGGCGATTCGGAGGGGAGCTCCAGGTGGGGGAGCCCGATGCGGAAGGTGCCGGGGGTGTTGTGGATCTCCACCACTCCGCTCGCCGTGGCGCCGGGTGCCAGCCTGATCGGCGCCATCTCGAGAACCGCGGGGCAGATGCCGGACGTGACCGTGACCCACTGCGAGCCATCTCGCCGCTGCAGCATCGCCGCCGGGGTGCCGCCGCACGCTGCCAGCGCCACCTCGGCCGACGTCTGGTTGGTCACGGTGAACTGCACCGGCACGACAGGATTGCCGTTCAAGCCGTAGGTACGCTGCGCCGTCTGCACGCGGACGTCGGCGGTCGGGCCGGTGGACGACGAGCAGGCGGCCAGCAGCACCAGCACAACGGCGAACAGGGTTCTTCTCATCGGGGGCACGCTCCGGATAGCGGTAGGGATCAACCTTCTGTCGTTGCCGGGGAACGCGTGCCCACTCCTGTTTGTGACGGGTCCACGCATCGGCCCGGCGAGACGGTTCGGCTTTTGTTTGGTATGCATCCTGCTGTAACTGTTGCCAGCGCAAACAGTTGCGAGAGGACCGACACAGACGCTGGGAGAGATCCGAGATGACCGACAAGCGCACCGCCGAAACGGCCGACGGCAACATGATCAAGGACCCGGAGAACTGGGTGACGGGCGACCAGCCCATGACCGGCGCCCAGCGCTCGTACCTGCACACCCTGGCCGAAGAGGCCGGCGAGCCGGTGGACGACGAGCTCACCAAGGCCGAGGCGTCGAAGAAGATCGACGAGCTGCAGGAGAAGACCGGCCGCGGCGTGGACGGCTGATCCGCGGCCGTCTTCCGGGACGACAACTCCCCCGCCCGCGCTCACCCGAGCGCGGGCGGGTGTCGTCCGGGAGTGCGCACGCGCCTCACCGACGCCGTTGCGCGTCGCATCCACGGGGCGACGGTGATGACCGAAAACGAGTCCGCCGGCCGCCCAGGACGCGCCAGAAACGCGGGAGGTGACGCACCCGCTTCCGCTGCTTATCTTTACGGCTCCCGCGCGCACGGCCTCTCCCGTCGCTCCTGCGACGCCCGATCCAGAGCTGCCGCGCAACCTCTTCGCCGCATTTCTCGTAGTCCTCACCGCCGGGGCTTCCCGGGCAGACAGGGACACGCCTTTCCGATGGACGCATACCTCTTCTCGCTCCTGCTGGGCTTCGTGGGGCTGCTGGTGATGGCCGTGAGCGGCGTGGCCGGCCACGGCGACCATGGCGGCCACGGGCACGGGCATGGCCACGGCGGCGGCCACCTGCACGCCGGCCACCAGTACGGCGGCGACATGAGCGGCCACGACGTGGGCGCCCACGCCGGCCACGCGCACCATGGCGACGGTGGGCACCACGGCGACCACGGGCATCACGGCGACCATGGCGGCGCGGGGAAGGCGGTCGGCGCCTGGTTCCTGTCGTTCCTCTCGCCGCGCGTGCTGTTCAGCGTGCTGGTGGGGGTGGGCGCGGCGGGGCTGCTGCTGGGCGGCGTCCTTTCCGGGCCCCTGCTGGCCGCCGCGGCGATCGCCGCGGGAATCGCCTTCGAGCTGTTCGCGGTGCGGCCGGTGTGGAGCTTCTTCTTCCGCTTCGGCTCGGAGCCGGCGCTCACGCTCGAGAGCGCGGTGACCGACACGGCCGAGGCGGTGACCGGGTTCAACCGCGACGGCGAGGGGCTGGTGAAGATCGAGCTGGACGGGCAGATCGTGCAGGTGCTGGCCCTGCTCTCCCCCGCCGACCGCGCCACCGGCGTGCGCGTGCGCGCGGGCGACAGCCTGGTGGTCGAAGAGGTGGACGCGGTGCGCAACCGCTGTGTCGTATCACTCCCCGTTTCGGCGGGGCAAATCCGCGGCGCCTGAAAGGCGCCGCCCACCCCGGAGGATCGATGGACTCGAACCTGATCTGGACGGCCGTGATCGTGCTGTTCGCCGTCTTCGTGCTGATCCCGATGACGGTGAGCGCCTTCCTGCGCAACGTGGAGGCGGGCACCATCCGGCTGGTGAGCTGGCTCACGGGCCGCACCTACATCTACCGCGGGCCCGGCAAGAGCAAGGAGGTGCCGCTGTTCACCACCGGCACCACCATCAGCAGCAAGGCCATCAACGTGGACCTCGACATCACCGACCAGACCGCCGACCTCGACGACGACGGCGTGCCGCAGCCGATCAAGGTGCGCGTGCTGGCCAGCGCCATCGTGTCGGTGGGCGACAGCGACGCGATGATCAAGACGGCGGCCAACCGCTTCTTCCCCAAGCCGCAGGAAGAGCAGATCAACATCCTGATCGACCTGCTGTCGTCGTCGGGCCGCCGCGCCATCAACCTGCTCACGCACGACCAGCTCTTCTCGGCCAAGTCGGCGCCGCGGGTCTCGGCGGGCACGGGGCAGTCGGTGGCGGTGCGCGACGAGCAGCCCATCGCGCTGGTGCCGTCGGCGTCGAGCGGGACGGAGGAGGACGACGACCCGCTCGCCATCATCATCCGCAAGGCGTGCAGCCGCGAGCTGACCGACCTGGGGCTCACCTTCAACTCGCTCAACATCAAGGTGGTGCAGAGCGAGGTGGCCGAGGCGCGCCGCCGCCAGAGCGCGGCCGAGGCGCAGGCCAACTCCGACATCGTGGCCGCGCAGCAGGCGCGCCGCGCCAAGGACGCCGCCCTCGAGGCCGAGCGCAACATCAGCGACAAGCAGCGCGAGCTGGAGCAGACGCGCGCCTCGAACGCCGCGCTGATCGCGCAGGCCGAGGCCAAGAAGCAGGAGGCGCTGGGGCTGCAGCGCATCGCCGAGCTCGAGGCCACGCAGATCGCCCAGGCCCGCGCCGACGCCGAGAAGGTGCGGATCGAGGCCGAGGCCGCCGCGCAGGCCGAGGCGATCCGCATCACCACCGTGGCCGCGGCCACGGCCGAGAGCATCCGCAAGGTGAACGAGGCGATCCAGCAGGGCGGCGAGGCGTACTTCCGCTACAAGCAGATCGAGATGCTCCCCGACATCGCCCCGGCGATCGCCGACGCGCTGGCCCAGGCGCGCCTGGTGACCATCTCCAGCGGCGGCGACGCCGGCGGCGCGGCCGACGCCACGGCCAACAACATCACCAGCGTGATCCAGACGGTGCTGGCCGCGCAGATGGTGGCGAAGGGCGGGATCCTGGACGGCGCCACGGACGGCGGCGGCGACGCCGCGCGGCGGGTGGCGATCCCCGCGTTCACCGGGCCCACCACCGTGGGCGGCCGCACGGGCGGGTGACGCGCCGGCCGCCGATACGTCCGGCGAGGGATGGAACACCGGGGGCGCCGCATCCGTGCGGCGCCCCCGGCTTTCATGGCGGCGGGCTGGCGGCTGCGGCCCTGGCCGGGTATCCTGTAGCATCC
>DASWMA010000637.1:0-6868 GCA_036399995.1 Longimicrobium sp.
ATGCGGGCATCCGTGCGGATCTCGCAGGATCGCAGCGAAAGAACTCCCCCTCCCCCGCGGCCCCCGCGGAGCGGGGCGAGGGGGCCGGGGGGAGGGGGCCACCCGCGGCATGCGCCACCGCCGGTTGATACGCACCCGACGCGACCCAACATCTCCCCGCCGGTTGAAACCGGCGGCTGGAACGTCGGGAAGTCCGCCTCCGCGGACTGCATGCGGGCATCCGTGCGGATCTCGCAGGATCGCGGCGAAAGAACTCCCCCTCCCCCGCGGAGCGGGGCGAGGGGGCCGGGGGGAGGGGGCCACCCGCGGCATGCGCCGTCGCCGGTTGACGCCCCCCGAGATCTGACCGAACGAAAACCGCGCCCACCCTCGTGAAGAGGGCGGGCGCGTTTTCCTGTCCGTCGGCCGGGGAGTCGCCGGCTTACGGCTTCGTCACGCGCTTGCGCATCACGGCGCGGGCGTAGCCGTTGTCCGGGTTGCCGCCGCTGCGCAGGATCGAATCCACCTTCTCGGGGCCGCGGTTGTAGGCCAGGAGGGCGAGCTCGATGTTGCCGTTGTACTTCACGATCAGCGTCTTCAGGAAGCGGAAGCCCAGCCGCAGGTTGGTGTCGCGGTCGAACAGCGACTCGCGCGTGGCGCCGGGGCGGAAGTAGCGCGCCGTGCTGGGCATCAGCTGCGTGAGCCCCACCGCGCCCACCGGGCTCACCGCCCGGCGGTTGAACTCGCTCTCCACCGCCACCAGCCCGAAGGCGATCTTCGGGTCGATCCCCTCGGCCAGCGCGATCTGCTCGATCCGCTCCGCCAGGTCGGCGGGGATGCCGTAGGCGGAAGAGTTTGCCGTCACCCGCTTCAGGTGCTCGATCTGGGCGGCCTGCAGGTCCACCAGCCCCACGGGCGGCGGTGCCACAAGCTGCCGCATCAAAGTCCCACCTCCCGCGCCGGCACTGGCGGCGCGAACCCCAAGCACGAACGCGAAAATCACCAGGCTGGTGCCCAGAACTGCCGCTTTGGCTGTGGCAACCAGGTCCCACCGCCGGTGCTTCCGCGCTTCGATCTCGGCCTGCAGCTTCAGTAGCGCAGCCTGCATTTCCGGGCCTCCCGGGTCAGAGTTGTCACCCCGGAGCAAGGCAAGCGCCGTGCCCGGAAACACCTCACGCCGTCT
The DNA here is from genome assembly GCA_036399995.1 of Longimicrobium sp. Taxonomy (GTDB): domain Bacteria; phylum Gemmatimonadota; class Gemmatimonadetes; order Longimicrobiales; family Longimicrobiaceae; genus Longimicrobium. The sequence continues at coordinate 1,163 of DASWMA010000637.1, forward strand.
CCGCCGTCCAGCTTCCGGAACGCCCGCCTTCCTTGCGCAGCAGGCGAATTTCGCCCATCACCATCCCGCGGTCGCGCGCCTTGCACAGGTCGTAGACGGTGAGCAGGGCGACGCTTACGGCGGTCAGCGCCTCCATCTCCACCCCCGTCTTCCCGTCCACCTTCGCGGTCGCCACCACCCGCACGCCGGGGAGCGATTCGTCGACCGAAACGTCGACGTTCACCGAGGTGAGGGGCAGCGGGTGGCAGAGGGGGATCAGGTCGGCGGTGCGCTTGGCCCCGGTGATCCCGGCGAGCTGGGCGATCAGGAGCACGTTCCCCTTGGGCACCTCGCCCGCTGTGATCGCGCGCACGGTATCGGCCGAGGTGCGGATGTGCCCCTCGGCCACCGCCACGCGCGCGGTGACCTCCTTCTCCCCCACGTCCACCATCCGCGGCCGCCCCTGCTCGTCGAGGTGCGTGAACCCGGCGTTGCTCATCCCGTCTCCCGGTTGTGAGGCCCACGGAGAAGATCCGGTGCCGAGGAGCGGAGGACAAGCGGGACGGCCTCGGCTCGCCGACCCCGGCACCTTCGCCCCGCCGTTTACGCGGGCCGCCGCCGTGCGTAAATTCCGGGGCAGTGCAGTGCACGTGATTCCCCATCCCGAGAAGTTCCGATGCTCATCGTCATGAGGCACGACGCCACGCCCGACCAGGTGCAGGTGGTGGTGGACGTGATCCACGAGCTGGGGTACGAAGCCCGCCCCATGCCCGGAAAGCAGCGCACCGCCGTGGGGCTGGTGGGCAACGACGGCAAGGTGAACGCCGACCGGCTCGAATCGCTGGGCGGCGTGCTCGAGGTCATCCACGTGTCGCAGCCGTACAAGCAGGTGTCGCGCGAGTGGCGCGACGAGCCCACCGTGGTGGAGCTCGCCAACGGCACCCGCATCGGCGGCGACGAGGTGGTGGTGATGGCGGGCCCCTGCGCGGTGGAGAGCGAGGCGCAGATCGTGGGCGTGGCGCACCGCCTGCGCGACGCGGGCGCCACCATCCTGCGCGGCGGCGCCTTCAAGCCCCGCACCTCGCCCTACGCCTTCCAGGGGATGGGCGAGCCCGGCCTCAAGCTGCTGGCCACCGCCCGCGAAGAGACGGGGATGGCCATCGTGACCGAGGCGCTCGACGAGGAGAGCCTGGCGCTGGTGGCGAAGTACGCCGACATCATCCAGATCGGCGCGCGCAACATGCAGAACTTCTCGCTGCTGCGCCGCGCGGGCCGCACCGGCAAGCCCGTGCTGCTCAAGCGGGGGATGGCCGCCACGGTCAAGGACCTCCTCCTCTCGGCCGAGTACGTGCTGGCCGAGGGGAACGGGCAGGTGATCCTGTGCGAGCGCGGGGTGCGCAGCTTCGACACGCACACCCGCAACCTGCTCGACCTGACCGCCATCCCGGTGGTCAAGTCGCTCTCGCACCTCCCCATCATCGCCGACCCCAGCCACGGCACCGGGCTGCGGGCGAAGGTGATCCCCATGGCGCGCGCCGCCGTGGCCGCCGGCGCCGACGGGCTGATGGTGGAGGTGCACCCCGACCCGGAGCGGGCCATGAGCGACGGCGCCCAGTCGCTGTACCCCGACCAGTTCGAGGAGATGATGGAGCAGATCGCGGTGATCGCCGAGGCGATCGGCCGCGAGCTGGTCCCGTCGCTCACCGGCCGGAGCGTGGGCGCGGTGGCCTGAACCCGCGGGAGCCCTCACCCTGGCGTTCCGGCGCGACTGCGTCGCGTCCGGAACGCCTGTCCCTCTCCCAAACCGCTGGGCGAGGGACCCGGGCTCGCTTCGCTCGCGGCGGCTTCATCGCATCAGCCGCGGCCGGTGTCGTGCACCGAAGCATCGGCTGCACCGAAGCCGCTAGTCCGCGCAGGCGGACTTCGTGTGGTTGTTGCAGCGAATTCATTCGCCCTTTGCCGGGCAGGAGCTTCTCGGACCGGCAGGAGCCTCTCGGCACCGGCAGGGGCTTCCCGGGCACCAACGTCTTCCCGGCAGGCCGGATTCCCCCGCGGGCTCCCCTCCTGCCGATCCTCCGATTGCAGGCTGATCCGCTCCCTTCGACCGATCCCGTTATGAGCGTCTTTCGCGCGGCGGGCACCAACAACAAGCCGCTGGGCGACCGCGGCGAGCAGCTGGCGGTGGAGCACCTGGAGCGCGGCGGGTGGTTCGTGCTGCACCGCAACTTCCGCATCGGCCACCGCGAGGTGGACCTGGTGGCGCGCCGCGGCGAGGTGGTGGCGTTCGTGGAGGTGAAGACGCGCGCCGGGATGGGCTACGGCCACCCGCTCGAGGCCATCACCCCCCGCAAGCGCCGCGAGATCCAGCAGGTGGCGCAGGTGTGGGTGGAGCGCCACGGCCGCCCCGGCGACGTCTACCGCTACGACGCCGTGGCGGTCGTCATCCCCGCCGGCGGCGAGCCGCAGATCGACCACGTGGAAGACGCCTGGCGGATGTGAAGACTCCGGGGGTGCGCCCGCCTTGGCGCGCACCGGTCCATTCTGTCGTTTTCCTTGTAGATCACGCGCGTGGGGCGTATCGTTGCGCGTCCGGTTCCACCCCCTATTCCCCACCCGCGGAGACCTGACGGATGAAGAAGCTCGCCCTGCGCCTCGATGACCTCGAAGTGGAAAGCTTTGGAACGGAAGAGGCGACGGCCCCGCGCGGAACGGTGGCCGCGCACGACCGTTCATACTTCTGCACCGAGAAGTGCGTGTACGGCACCGAAGACGTGTGCTCGGGCTACACCTACGACGGGACCTGCGGCGAAGGCACCTGCTACTCGTGCAACGGTGCACCCACGTATGCGGCGGGGTGCGACACCGTCTTCGGGTGCGGGTGCCTCTGACCCACGGGCTCCGCTGCGGAGCACGGTAGCCGATCGTCCTCCTCTCACGAGCACAGCGAAGCCCCGACGGGTGATCCGGCGGGGCTTCGCTGTGTTCTGCAGCCGACGCGACAGCGCGCGCTACTGCGGCTCGACGGCCGTGATCCGCCACTGGCCGCCAGCCCCGCGGCGCGAGGTGACACGGTAGCGGCGCTCGCCGGCCTCGAGCACGACCCATCCGGTTCCCGCGCGCAGGTCGCCGCCGTCATCGTGCGCGTAGGGCATCCGCGAGCCCAGGCGCGCGGCCAGCGCGGGCGAGGCGAGCAGCGCCCGCGCGCGCGCCGGGGTGCGCCGCGCCAGGCCGTAGTACTGGTCCACCACGTCCACCCACGGCGTCACCACCTCGGTCGCGACCGCCACCGTGGCGCCGGCGGGCGAGAGGGTGGTCACGTAGCCCGTGCGCGTGCCCAGGTTGGCCACCTCCAGGTTCCGCGGCCGGCGCGTGAACGAGATCCGCACCGCCCGGTTGGCGGCCCGGGCCTCGGGCTCCTTCATCTCCGTTCCAGCCGTCCTCAGCAGCTCCAGCATCCCCCGCCGCACCCGCCACGCGCGCGCGCTCCCGGTCTGGTGGTCGGCGCCGGTGAACGTGTCCAGCGTGACCACGGCCAGCCCGCTGTCCGCCAGCGGCAGCAGGTAGGGGACGATCGTGGCCGTCGCGTCGGCCACCCCCGTGCGCCGCCACGAGCCGCCGCGCCGCGCGAACAGGCTCATGCGCCCGGGCGAGCTGACCCCGAAGTTGTACACGCCCAGCAGCAGCGTTTCGCCGCCGGCGCGGACGGGGAGCACCACGTAGCCCGGCAGCGCCCGCGGCACCTCGCTGTAGAATACCCCGCGGCCGATGGCTACCCCGTCACCGTCCGTGGCGCCGGCAAAGCCCGGCAGCGCGGCCAGTGCGCGGTTCACCGCCTCGGCGTCCTTGCCGCGCCCGAGCTCGCGCAGCACCAGCGAGTCCATCACGTTCCACAATCGGCGGTACGCGGCGGGTCCGGCGCCCCCGGATTCGTTCAGATGCTCGACGAAGCGTTCGGCCAGCGCGTCGGGCTGCGCGGCGGCGGGGCGATGGGCAGCGGCGAGAGCGACGGCGGCGATGGCGGCGGAGACGAGCAGGCGCATGGGTGCGATCACGATCGGGATGGGCGGGTGAGGGGGGAGAGGGTGGAGACGAGGGGCGGGCGCCGGTAAGATCGGGCCCGGGGCGGCCGCGTGCCAGATTCTCATCCCGCTCGCGACCAATCGGCCACCACGCGTCCAGCGTCTAGCAGTCGCGCAGCACCGCCGATCCGGCGAACCCAAGCGGTTGCAGGTGCTTACGCTTCGGGGCACAAGTCGTTGTAGCGGCTTTCCGCTCCCGTTATATTCAAGCCCTGAAAATCGGCAGCACCTTCGGACCCGAGGCCGCCCTTGTCGCGTACCGCGCTCGCCCGTACCTACCGCCCCAGGACCTTCAGCGAGGTTGCCACGCAGGAGCACGTGAGCAACACGCTGCGCTCGGCCGTGCAGCGCAACCGCGTGGCGCACGCGTACCTGTTCTGCGGGCCGCGCGGGGTGGGGAAGACCACGCTGGCGCGCGTGCTGGCGATGGCGCTCAACTGCCCCAACCGCGGCGAAGACGGCGAGCCGTGCGGCGTGTGCGACAGCTGCGAGCGCATCTGGGCCGGGCGCACCTCGCTCGACGTGGTCGAGATCGACGCCGCCAGCAACCGTGGCGTGGACGACGCGCGCGACCTGCGCGAGCGGGCGATGTACGCGCCCAGCGAGGAAGACCGCTTCAAGATCTACATCATCGACGAAGCGCACATGCTCACGCGCGAGGCGTGGAACGCCCTCCTCAAGATCCTGGAGGAGCCGCCCCCGCGCGTGATCTTCGTCTTCGCGACCACCGAGCCGCAGAAGATCCAGCAGGCCGCGCCGCCGATCCTTTCGCGCTGCCAGCGCTTCGACTTCCACCGCATCAGCACTCCGGACCTCGTCGGACGCCTGCGGACGGTGCTGGGCCACGAGGGGATCCAGGCGGGCGACGACGTGCTTCTCCCCATCGCCCAGAAGGCCGACGGCGGGATGCGCGACGGGCTCTCCCTGCTCGACCAGGTGCTCTCGTTCACCGAGGGCACGCCCACGCCCGACGACGTGCGGCGCATCCTGGGGCTGGTGGGGACCGAGGTGTACCTGGAGCTCTTCGGCATCATCGCGGGCCGGCGGCAGGTGGACGTGTTCCGCTTCGTCGGCAGGATGATGGACGAGGGGTACGACCTGACGGAGTTCTACCGCGGCCTGGCCGACTTCATCCGCGCGCTGCTGATCGTGCGGCTGGGCGGCGGCGACCCCGAGAGCGTGCCGGCGCACCTGCGCGCCGGCGTGGCCGAGATGGCGAATCGCTTCGCCCCCGGCGACCTGCTGCGCATGCTGGCCCAGGTGGCCGAGCTCGACGCCGACGGCCGCTTCCGCAAGAGCGGCGAGCAGCGGATCCTGATCGAGCTGCTGCTGCTGCGCTTCGCGTACCTGGAGAGCACCGTCAGCCTGGAAGACGTGCTCGCCGCGATCGGCGGCGGGGGCGGAGGCGGTGGGAGCGGCGGAGGCGGCGGCCCACGCGGCAGCGGTGACCCGCGCCCGGCGCCGGACGCGCCCGCCGCGCGCCCGCCCGCCCGCGAGCCGGTTTCCGCGGCCCCGTCCGGCGGAGCGGGACCGTCCGGCGCGCCCGCGTGGTCCGCGCCGGCGGCATCGGCCCCCGCCGCGCCGGTGATGTCGGCCCTGGCCCCGGCTCCTGCGACACCCGCAACGCCGAGCGTGACGGCGGACGCCG
>DASWMA010000638.1:0-5142 GCA_036399995.1 Longimicrobium sp.
GGGGTCCAGGGGGAGGTACGCGGCGCCCGCCTTGAGCACGGCCAGCATCGCCACCACCATCCCGGCCGAGCGCTCCAGGCAGATGCCGACGCGCACCTCCGGCCCGGCTCCCAGCCCCGCGAGGTGGCGCGCGAGCCGGTCGGCGCGCGCGTCCAGCTCGCGGTAGGTGAGCGCGTCCTCGCCGCAGATCACGGCCAGCGCCTCCGGTGTGCGCTGCGCCCGGGCCGCGACCAGTTCGTGGACGCAGGGACCCGTCGGGTGCTCCACGAGCGTCCGGTTCCACTCCTCCACCACCTGCCGGCGCTCCGCCTCGTTCAGCAGCGTCACCCGCGAGATGCGCGCGTCCGGATCGGCGGCCGCCTGCTCCACCAGGCGCGTGAAGTGGCCTACCAGCCGCTGCATGGTCGCGGCCTCCCACAGGTCCGTGCTGTAGGTCAGCCCCCCGCGCGCCCCCTCGGCGCCCACGGCCAGCCCCAGCGACAGGTCGAACTTGGCGACCTGGAGCTGCGTTCCGACTGCCTGCATGCTCAGCCCCGCGAGCCCGCCGCCGGTGTCCTGGGCGTTGTCCAGCGAGAATGCCACCTGGAAGAGCGGCGAGTGGCTCAGGGAGCGCTCGGGCTGCAGCTCGGCCACCAGGCGCTCGAAGGGCACCTCCTGGTGCTCGTACGCGCCCAGCGTCACCTCGCGCACCCGCCCCAGCAGCTCGCGGAAGCTCGGATCTCCCGAGAGGTCGCTCCGCAGCACCAGCGTGTTGACGAAGAAGCCGATCAGCCCCTCCACCTCGCCCCGCCCGCGCCCGGCGACCGGGCTGCCCACGACGATGTCGTCGCTCCCGCTGTACTTCGAGAGCAGCACCTGGAAGACGGAGAGCACCACCATGTACAGCGTCGCGCCCTCGCTTCGGCCCACCGCCCTGAGCCGCTCCAGCAGGGCGCCGGGAAGCTCGATCCGCTCGCTCGCCCCCCGGAACGTCTGCACCGCCGGGCGGGGATGGTCCGTCGGCAGCTCCAGCAGCGCGGGTGCGTCCGCGAGCCGCTCCCGCCAGTGCGAGAGCTGCCGCTCCAGCATCTCGCCCCGCAGGTGCTCGCGCTGCCAGGCGGCGTAGTCGGCGTACTGCACCGCCAGCTCCGGCAGCGGCGACTCACCGCCCTCGCGGTACGCCTCGTACAGCGCCGACAGCTCGCGGAAGAGCACGCCGATGCTCCACCCGTCGCTGACGACGTGGTGCATCGAGAGCAGCAGCACGTGGTCCTCCACGCCCAGCCGCAGCAGCACCGCGCGGAAGAGCGGGCCCACCGAGAGGTCGAACGGCCGCCGCGCCTCTTCGGTGGCGCGGCGCCTCACCTCCACCTCGCGGTCTGCGTCGGCGAGCCCGGAGAGATCATCGAGCCGAAGCGCGAAGTCGCCGAAAGGCGCGATCACCTGCACCGGCGTGCCGTCGACCTCGGCAAAGACCGTCCGCAGCGCCTCGTGACGGCGGACGATCTCGCCCAGTGCACGCTCCAGCGCCGCCTCGTCGAGCGCACCCCCCAGCCGCCGTGCCACGGGGAGGTTGTAGACGGCGCTCCCCGGATCCAGCCGGTCGATGAACCAGAGCCGTTCCTGCGCGAAGGAGAGCGGCAGGGCCCCCGCGCGCTCGGCCGGCACCACCGGCGGCAGCACCGGCAGCTCCGCGCGGCGCATCTCCTCCACGCGACCGGTCAGCTCCGCCACCGTCGGCCCCTCGAAGAGCGCCCGCAGCGGCAGCTCGATGCCGAATACGTCGCGGACGCGAGAGACCACGCGGATGGCGAGCAGCGAGTGGCCACCAAGCTCGAAGAAGCTTTCCTCCACCCCCACCCGCTCCAGCCGCAGCACCTCCGCCCAGATCCCCGCCAACACCTCCTCCACCGGGGTGCGCGGCGCCACGTAGCGCCCCTCCGCCGACGCGAGATCCGGCGCCGGGAGCGCCTTGCGGTCCAGCTTCCCGTTCGGCGTCAGCGGCAGCGCGTCGAGCGCCACGAATGCCGCCGGCACCATGTACTCCGGCAGGCTCCGCCGCAGGTGCCCCCGCAGCTCGTCCGCCTCCACGGCACCGACCACGTACGCCACCAGCCGTCCGTCGCCCGGCACGTCCTCGCGGGCCACCACCACGCAGTCGGTGACGCTCTCGTGGGCCCGGAGGACGGCCTCGATCTCCCCCGGCTCGATCCGGAAGCCCCGGATCTTCACCTGCCCGTCCAGGCGGCCCAGGTACTCCAGCGTCCCGTCCGGCTGCCAGCGGGCCTGGTCGCCGGTGCGGTACAGCCGTGCGCCGCCTTCGGACGAAAACGGATCGGGGACGAAGCGCTCCGCGGTCATCGCCGAGCGGCCCAGGTAGCCGCGTGCCACCCCCCGTCCGCCGATCAGGAGCTCACCCGCTACGCCTGCCGGCTGCGGGCTCCCGAGCGCGTCGCAGACGTACAGGCGCACGTTCCCCAGGGGACGGCCGATCGGGTGGCCGTACACGATCCCGGCCTGCGGGACGGGGTGCGTGGAGGCGAGGATGGTCCCCTCGGTGGGGCCGTAGAGGACGTGCGACTCCGCCGCGGGGAACGTCTCCCGCATCTCCGCCAGCAGGTCGGCGGGGACGCGGTCGCCGCCCACGAACGTGCGCCGCAGCCGGCCGAGCCGGGGCGTGGCGCGCTCCGCCTGCACCATCTGCCGCATCAGCGCGGGAACGGCGTGCACCAGCGTGGCGTCCGCGATCTCAGCCAGCAGCACGGGCACGTCCAGCACGCGCTCGCGCTCCACCAGGCGCACCGCGGCCCCCGCCGTGAGCGGGAGCAGCGCCTCGAAGAGCCAGATATCGAAGGCGTACGAGGCCAGCGCCGGCATCACGTCGCCCTCGCCGACCCCGAACGCCTCGCGCGTGGCGGACAGCAGGTTCGACAGCGAGCCGTGCTGCACCAGCACCCCCTTGGGGCGGCCCGTAGAGCCGGAGGTGTAGATGACGTACGCCAGGTGGTCGGGGAGCACGCCGGCGGCGGGCGCCCGCGCGCTCTCGGCCTCGATGCGCTCGCGGTCGGCGTCCAGGCAGACGACATCGGCGGCGTGCGGCGGGAGTCCCTCCGGCAGGGGGAGGCGGGTGAGCAGGAGCGGGGCGCCCGAGTCGGCGAGCATGAAGGCCAGCCGCCCGGCCGGGTAGACGGGGTCCAGCGGCACGTAGGCGCCGCCGGCCTTGAGCACGGCCAGGATGGCGACGACCAGCTCCGTGCCGCGCTCCAGGCAGATGCCCACGCGGGTCTCCGGGCGGACGCCGCGGCGCCGCAGGTGGTTCGCCAGCCGGTTGGCGGTCCGGTCGAGCTCGGCGTAGGTGAGCGCCGCGCCGGCGAAGCGGACTGCGGGCGCGTCCGGCGTGCGCGCCACCTGTTCCTCGAAGAGCCGGTGGATGGGGAAGCGCGCGGGATACTCCGCATCCGTACGGTTCCACTCCTCCACCACCTGCAGGCGCTCCGCCTCGGGCAGCACGTCGATGCTCCCGATCGCCCGCCCGGGAGCAACCTCCAGCGCCTCGACCAGCCGCTCCAGCGCCGTGTGCATCATCCGGCACACCTGCTCCGCATCCGCCGGGGCCGCGACCTGGGCGGCCAGCGAGAACGCCTCCCCGCGGTCGTCGACCGCGAGCGCCACGGGGTAGTTCGTCCGCTCCTGTACGCGAACGCCGCGCATGCCCTCCGCCGGCTGCCCCGCGCCGGAGGGACGCCCGCTCCCGCCGCCGTAGCGGTAGTTCAGTAGCGAGGTGAACAGCGGCGCGGGTGCCGCCACGCCGCTGCAGCGTTGCGCGAGCGCTAGCGAGGTATGCTCGTGCCGAAGCAGGTCCGCCAGCAGGGCGTGCGTGCGCCGCACCGCCGCCTCGACGCCCTCGTCTCCCACCCCGATCCGCACGGGCAGCGTGTTGATGAAGGGGCCCATCACCCGGTCCGCGCCCTCGCCGCCCTGCATCCGGCCGAAGAGCAGCGTCCCGAACACCACATCCTGCCGGCCGCTCAGCCGCGCCAGCACCTGCGCCCACGCCAGGTGGCACAGGCTCGCCGCGCTCACCCCCAGCGCCCGCGCCCGGCGGCGCAGCCGTACGGCGACGTCGCCCGCCACCGGGAGCCGCGCCTCGCCGATCCCCTGGCCATCCCCCCACACGTCCAGCAGGCCGTACGGCGCCGTCGGCTCCTCCACGCCGTCCAGCATCCCGCGGAAGAACCGCTCGTGCTCGTCGCGGCTCACCCCCAGGCGCGCCTGCGCCACGTAGTTGCGGAAGGGCAGCGGCGCCGGCAGCTCCGCCTCGCGGCCCAGCAGGTGCGCCGAGATCTCTTCCCGCAGCACCTCCACCGACTCGTGGTCGCCCGTCAGGTGGTGCTTGAGGGTCAGCAGCAGCCACCGGCCACGCGCGCGGTCTTCGGCGATGCACGCCTGCAGCAGCGGCGCTCGACCCAGGTCGATCCGGTACCGCCGGGGATCGTAGCGCGCCCACAGCTCCTCGGCCGCATCTCCGGACCCCGCGTCCAGCTCCACCTCTTCCACCGGCAGCGGCGCGTGCCGCCACACGACCTGTACCGGCTCGCGCAGCCCCTCCCAGGCCATCGCCGTGCGCAGGATGTCGTGGCGGTCGATCACCGCCTGCAGCGCGCCCAGGTACTGCTCCAGGCGGGCGCGAGTGTCGAACTCGGCGACGCTCGACAGCAGGTACGGGTCCCCTTCCTGCGAAAGCAGGTGGTGGAAGAGGATCCCCTCCTGCAGCGGGGCCAGCGGGTAGATGTCCTGCACGTTCGCGGCTCCGCCCGGCACCCCCGCCACGATCCGGTCGATCTCCGCCTGGCCCAGCTCCACCAGCGGCAGCATCTCCGGCGTGAGGAATTCGCACCCCTCCGGGATCCCGTTCGCGGGGACTTCCACGTCCGAAGAGGCCCGGCCGACGGCCTGTGCCTGCTCGGCCAGCACGGGCATGGTGAACAGCGTCCGCACGTCCGTGTACAGCCCGACGCGCCGCATCCGCTCGATCAGCTTGATCGCCAGGAGCGAGTGCCCGCCCAACTCGAAGAAGTGGTCCCACCGCCCCACCCGCTCCACCCTCAGCACCTCTGCCCAGCTCTCCGCCAGCGCCGCCTCCACCTCCCCCAGCGGTGCCTC
>DASWMA010000639.1:0-6265 GCA_036399995.1 Longimicrobium sp.
GGCGTGTCGGACGGCCAGCTCAAGCAGCAGGCGCAGGCGCTCACGCCCGAGCAGGCCGCCGCGGCCGGCGTGGCGGTCGACTCGACCATCCACATCGAGAACCTGAGCAGCTCCGACAGCACCCCCGCCGGCGCCGCTAACAACGACTCCGCCACGCAGGCTTCCGGAGCCGCGGCGGCCGCCCCCGGCACCCCGCCGCCCGCCGCCAAACAGTAACGCGGCGGACCATGCAGGTCAGAAGCCCCTCCCCGGCTCCGCCCGGCGAGGGGCTTCATCGTACATGGCCGCCGATGTCCACCGCCGCGCTTCGCGCGCCCGCACAGCGGACAGGGGACGGGCTCCGTACCCGCGCCCGACGCAGCCGCGAGCGAAGCGAGCTCAGGTCCCTCTCCCAGGCTGTTTTGGGAGAGGGACAGGCGCGAAGCGCCAGGGTGAGGGCCCCCCGGCCGACGCGGCAGGATGGTGTCCAGGCTCCGGAGTCCGAGAACTCATCTGCCGGGATGGCGCCGACCACGCCGACCACGTCGCAGATGGAGCGGAAAGTGAGCTAAATCCGTCTCCGAACGCTCGTTCGAGCCTTGCACTCTCCGTCACAAGCGCTAGAATGTCCGGCCTCCGGGGCGCCCGCACCTGCCCCGGCCATCAACCGAACCTGAGGAGATGCGCGTGAAGAGCATCGTTTGCGTAAAGCGCGTCCCCGACACCGAGGCGCGCATCCGCATCGCCGGCGACGGGGGGAGCATCGACCCGTCGGGCGTGAAGTTCGTGCTGAACCCGTACGACGAGTTCGCGGTGGAGGCGGCGCTGAAGCACCGGGAGGGCGCCGGGCAGGGCGAGGTGACGGTGATCAGCGTGGGCGACGCCGCCAGCGCCGAAACGCTGCGCACCGCGCTGGCCATGGGCGCCGACACCGCCGTGCTGCTCAAGGCCGACCGCGCCCCCGAGGGGCTGGCCGCCGCCCGCGCGCTGGCCGCCGAGATCCGCGAGCGCGAGTACGACCTGGTGCTGTTCGGGATGAAGGCGATCGACGACGACCTGCAGGCCGTGGGCGCCATGACGGCCGAGATCCTGGGGATCCCCGTGGCGACGGCCGTCACCGAGTTCAGCGTGGCCGACGGCCGCGTGACCGCGCACCGCGAGATCGAGGGCGGCGCCGAGGTGATCGAGCTGCGGATGCCGTGCGCCATCACGCTCACCAAGGGCGCCTACGAGCCGCGCTACGCCAGCCTGAAGGGGATCATGGCGGCCAAGAAGAAGCCGCTGGAGGAGAAGCCCGCCAACGTGGAGGGCACCGGCGCCCCCGCGATGGCGCTGAGCCTCCCCCCCGAGCGCCAGGCCGGCCGCATCGTGGGCCAGGGCCCCGACGCCGTGCCCGAGCTGCTGCGGCTGCTGCGCACCGAGGCCAAAGTCATCTAGGGAACAGGGGAGAGGGGACAGGGGACAGCCTGCGACGGCGCGGGCGCGATCGTCCCGCTGTCCCCTGACGTTCGGAAACTTTCCTCGCACGGGGTAGAAAGCATATGGCGGGAATCTTCGCGTTCGCGGAATCACGCGACGGCGAGCTGCGCAAGTCGGCGTACGAGGTGGTGACCGCCGCCCGCAAGCTGGCCGACGCGATGGGCACCGAGGTGCACGCGGTGGCGCTGGGCTCCAACGGGGCCGGGGCGGCCGTGGGCGAGCTGGCGAGGTACGGCGCCGACAAGATCTTCGTGGGCGAGTGCGACGCGTTCGAGAAGTACTCGCCCGAGGGGTTCACGCTGGTGATCGCCACCTTCATCAAGGAGCACGGCTGCGACGCCGCGGTGTTCCCCGCCACCGTGCTGGGCAAGGACCTGGCGCCGCGCGTGGCCGCCCGCCTGGGCGTCGACTACCTGAGCGACGCCACCGCGCTCGAGGCCGAGGGCGGCAGCGTCTCCATCACCCGGCCGCGCTACGCGGGGAAGGTGTTCGCCAAGAGCACCGTGACCGACAAGCCCGCGGTGGTGTCGATCCGCCCCAACGTGTTCCAGCCGGTGGAGAACGCGAAGGCGGGCGAGGTCGAGTCGCTGAACGTGGAGATGGGGAACGCCGACTTCGGCGCGGTGGTCAAGGAGATCATGGCCGCCGCCAGCGAGAAGCTCGACGTGAGCGAGGCACCGATCGTGATCAGCGGCGGGCGCGGGCTGCAGAGCCCCGACAACTTCAAGCTGCTGGAAGAGCTGGCCGACGCGTTCGGCGGCAAGGCGGCCGTGGGCGCGTCGCGCGCGGTGGTGGACGCCGGCTGGCGCCCGCACGGCGACCAGGTGGGGCAGACGGGGAAGACGGTGGCGCCCACGCTGTACATCGCGGTCGGCATCAGCGGCGCCATCCAGCACCTGGCCGGGATGCGCACCAGCCGCTTCATCGTCGCCATCAACAAGGACCCCGAGGCGCCGATCTTCAAGGTGGCCGACTACGGCATCGTGGGCGACCTGTTCCAGATCCTCCCGCGGATGACCGAAGAGGTCCGCAAGATGATGGGGTGAGGCGACGCGCCTCCCGTTCGTTCTCCGCTTCACGAGGGGCGCCGGTCAGCCGGCGCCCCGCGCGTTTTTACCGGGGACAGCGGCGATGATCCAGCCTCAGTTGCTTGCAATCGTGTTTGTATGCAATTATGATTGCATGCATGAACTCTCTGCCCAGCCGTGAGTCCGCGCCCCCGGCACTGCTGATCGACCGCGAACAGGAGCGGGCGGAGCTTGCCGCGCTGTCGCGGCGCGGCCGGCCCGTGCTGGCCCTGCTGACCGGGCGGCGGAGAGTGGGAAAGACTTACCTGCTGGCAAACGCCTGGCCCGCCCACGACCTGTTTCTCTTCACCGCGGCGCAAACCACGCCGGAGGTGAACCGGCGGCAGCTGCTGAACGATCTGGCGGGGTGGTCGGGCGAGCCGCTCCGCGCCGAGGACTATCCCACCTGGCGCACCGTCTTCCGGCTTCTGGCCGACGTGGCGGAACGCCGGGCCACGGGTGAGCCGCCACGGCCCACCGTGTTCGTGCTCGACGAGTTCCAGTACCTGGCCGACGGCGCCGCGGGCGTGGCCGAAGTGGCGTCGGAGCTGAACGCGGTGTGGGAGCAGCTCCCCAGGCGTGCCGGCGGCGCGCTCCCGCTGCTGATCGTGCTGGCGGGCTCGGCCGTGGCGACCATGGAGGCGCTGGCGGGGGGTGGCGCGCCGCTGTACGGCCGCTTCGCCTGGCACCAGAAGCTGCAGCCTTTCACCTACTGGCACGCAGCCGAGTTCGCTTCCTTCCCATCCCTGCGCGACCGGGCCCTGCTCTACGGGATCTTCGGCGGCACGCCGCGTTATCTTTCCACGGTCGACCCGTCGCGGTCGCTGGCCGAGAACGCCGCGGAGCTTCTCCTGTCGCCGCGCGGCGAGGTGCGCCTGCTGGTGGAAACCGCGCTTGACCAGGAAGAGGGGCTGCGCGACGTGCCCAAGTACCGCGCCATCCTGCGCGCGGTGGCCGACGGCTGCACCGGGCGCAACGAGATCGCCCAGCGCGCGGGGCTCACCAACGACAACGCGCTGCGCGCCAAGCTCGCCACCCTGGTGGAGCTCGGGTACCTGGAGCAGCGCAGCAACGTGGACGCAAAGCCGAACGAAGCGGTGCGGTACGCCGTCGCCGACCCGGCCTTCCGCTTCTACCACCGCTTCGTGGCGCCGAACGCCTCGGTGCTGGAGCGCTACCCGCCGGCGCACGTCTGGGAAACAGCGGTCGTGCCGCAACTGGACGGGTACATGGGGCTGGAGTTCGAACGCATCGTCGCGCAGGCGTACGACCGCCGCGCGCTGAGCCTGGACCTGCCGATGGTGGAGCGGTGGGGGCGGTGGGAAGGGGTGGACCGGGCGCGCCGCTCGCTGGAAGTGGACATCGTGGCGCCGCTCGTGGACGGCCGCACCATGACGGGAGCGGTGAAGTGGGACGCCGCGCCGATCGGGTCAGGCGTGCACCACGGTCACCTGGAGATGCTGCGCCGCGCGGCCGACGCGGGACGCGCGTGGGGCCACGCCGGCCTCCGTCCCGATGCGCCGCTCTTCTACGTAGCGGCGGGCGGGTTCACTCCAGCGTTCCGCGAAGAGGCGGAGGCGAGCGGCCATCCGCTGATCCTCTGGACGGCGGAGGACCTGTACGAGGCGCCGTAGCTTCGCGATGGACAAGTGCCTGCAACTACGATTGCATGCAATCATAGTTGCAGGCAAGGTGGCTCCGTACTCGGCGGACGACTCCCGCCTCGCGCAACTCCCGCCGCCCGCATATCTTCCGCGCTTGAACCCCGATCGCAACCCAGACACCGAACGCGATTGTCCAGGCCGCTCCTCCGCTCGCCGTGGATCGCGCCGCTGGCGCTGCTGCTGGCGGCCGTCTCCCTCGGCGCCAACGGCGTGCTGCTGTACAAGCTGCAGCGGCCCGAGCGGATGCTGGCGCCGGCGCTCGACCGCGTGGCCGCGAACCTGGGCCGGTCCGACGCGTCGATCAGGTACACGGTGCGCATCCCGGCGGGCACGCCGGTGAGCTTCGACGTGCCGATCAATCAGACGTACACCATCAAGCTGCGCACCCAGCTCCCCATCAACACCACCGTGCGGGTGCCGGTGAGCACGCCCTTCGGAAACCGGACCGTCACCATCCCCGTACGCACCAACATCCCGATCCGGCAGGACATGCCCGTGCGGCTGATCGACACCTTCCGCCTGCGCACCCGCACCCAGGCGGAGTACGTGGTGCCGCTGGAGATCAAGCTGAAGGACCTGCCGGTGGACGCCCTTCGCCAGTCGCTGCAGCCAGGACCCGCATCGCGCTCACGGCGGCGCTGGCGTGCGTGGCCGCGCTCGCCGCCTGCCGCGGCGACCGTGGCGCGCACGGCCGGCCGCCGCCTGACTCCATCGCCGCCCCGCTGCTGTCGCCGTCGGCGGCGTGGCGCGCCAACCCCGCCACCGGCCCGTCGGTGAGCGGCGGCCTCGACTCGGTGTCGATCGAGACCGGGCCGCACGCCATCCTCTGGCCCGCCGGCGCGCACGAGCTGGCGCCGCCGTACACCATCCGCGCCACCTTCGAGAAGAAGCGCGGCCGGCTGCACGAGGGGTACGGGATCCTGTTCGGCGGCAGCGGGCTGGAGGGGCCCGAGCAGGGGCAGGTGTACAGCTACTTCCTGGTGCGCGGCGACGGCAGCTTCCTGGTGAAGCGGCGGCAGGGGGGCGAGACGCCGGTGGTGCGCGACTGGACGCAGCACCCGGCGATCCGCCGCGACGTGGATGCGACCGGCCGCTCCAACCAGCTGGAGGTGGCGGTGAGCGACACCGTGGCCGTGTTCCGCGTGAACGGCGCCGAGGTGGCGCGCGTGCCCAGCGGCGAGCTGTCGGTGCGCGGGGTGGCGGGGG
This sequence comes from Longimicrobium sp., assembly GCA_036399995.1. Classification (GTDB taxonomy): domain Bacteria; phylum Gemmatimonadota; class Gemmatimonadetes; order Longimicrobiales; family Longimicrobiaceae; genus Longimicrobium. The sequence continues at coordinate 5,396 of DASWMA010000639.1, forward strand.
TGCGCGGCGCCCACGAGTGCCTGCTGGTGGTGCGCGGCTTCCGCGCCGAGGCCGGCGCGGCCGACGGAGGGGCGGGGTGACGGGAGCCGTGCCGCGCGTGCTGGTGGCCGACGACGACCCGGCGATCCGCAAGGCGCTGGGGATCATCCTGGGCGCCTGCGAGGTGCGCGAGGCCGGCGACGGCGCCGAGGCGCTGCGGATGTTCGAGGCCGGCGGCGCCGACCTCGTCCTGTCGGACCTGCAGATGCCGGGGATGAGCGGGCTGGAGCTGCTGCGCCGCGTGAAGGCGGCCGACGACACCGCCGCCTTCATCATCCTGACCGGCGCGGGCACGGTGGAGAACGCCGTGCAGGCGCTGCGGCTGCAGGCCGACGACTACCTGGTGAAGCCGTTCAACGTGGACGAGGTGCTGCTGGCGTGCGAGCGCGCACTGGAGCACCGGCGGCTGGTGCGCGAGAACCGCGGCTACCAGCAGCACCTGGAAGCGCGCGTGGCCGAGCAGGCGCGGCAGATCGAGGGGCTGCTGGTGGACGCGCTCTGCTCGCTGGCCACGGCCATCGACACGCGCGACGACTACACCGGCGGCCACGTGGAGCGCGTGGCCCGCTACGCGGCGGCCACGGGGCGCGAGCTGGGGCTTGCCGGCACCGAGCTGCGCGCGCTGTGGATCGGCGCGCTGCTGCACGACGTGGGGAAGATCGGGGTGAGCGACGCGATCCTGAAGAAGCCGGGCCCGCTCACCGACGAGGAGTACGAGGAGATGAAGCGGCACCCCGGGATCGGGGGGAAGGTGATGGACAGCAGCTCGTTCCTGCGCCCCGGCCTCCCCGCCGTGCTGCACCACCAGGAGCACTGGGACGGCACCGGCTA
>DASWMA010000640.1:0-6868 GCA_036399995.1 Longimicrobium sp.
CTGCAACCTCATGGGAGGAAGTGGGGAACTGCACCCGGAGTGCTGGAGACACGCGCCGGTTGTGCAGCACGACGTCACTCGGGACGGGGCAAACGTCCCACTCCTGTTGGAGCGGTGGTGGAGCGGCGGGAACGTGGCTGACTGCTTCCCTCCCGGCCTCCCTGCGGCTCTGGCGGAAGTTCGGCGGCTGCGGTCGTCCTGGGCCAAGCGATACCCCTCCTGTGACTTCGCACCACAGTTCGCGGAGTGGATGGAAATGAAGATCCGCGAAGAATACGCGCCCCACGTGCGCTTCTCGCGAAGCCACCGACTGCGCCGCACCAGACTCCGGCGCCGCCCCGCACGGCTGACGCCTCGCGGGGGCGCGTGACTCGACTTCCCCTGTCAACCGCAGCGCAGGCCGCGCTCATGGAGTTAGAGGAGCTGTGGCGCGAGCGGCATGCAATCAATTCACTGGACGCCCCGCCTGATTTCTTCGCGCGGCAGGACGCCGTCCGGCAGCGTCACGGCCTGTCGTCGGAGGAGTTTGGAAGCGTATATGCGCAGGCGCTTTTCAACGTCGCCTGCGAGCTTGAAGGTGAGCAAGCCGCCCGCGAGATGATGGGCAATCTCCTAGAGAGCAGCCGCCGATTTCGGCGGCGTCTCCAAGGGCGCGGGCTCCCACCCCCACCCCCACGTCGCCGCCGATGAGTGACGCCGCGCTCGCGGGGTTGCACGAGGAGCTGGCGGAAGTCGCGCGCGAGACTGCGCGCCTGCTGCTCGACCCCGAGCACGACGGTGCAGACGTCCTGGCGCTGGACGTTCGCGCCGAAGCGCTGCGCGAGCGGATCGTCGCGTTGACGCGCCAACCGGAGAGGGGCGAGCCGGTGGAACTGTGGCGCGGTGGTGGCGCCCTGCTGGTCAGCGACGGGTGATGGGATTGTGATGGAGGCGACACCCGGCGGCGAACCGACAGTCGCGGAGATCCACGCGGCATGGGCCCGGCTCCTGCCGGGCTTGCCCGGAGAGGTTCGCGCGCGCCTGCTGCGCGATTTGGCGACGGAGGATATTCGCCCCGCGTACGCTCGTCACGGGCTCCCACCGCCTGGTTGGTTGGGAGATTTGACAGAAGGTGAGTAGCCCGAGAAACCACCACACAGGTTCGGCGGGGCGAGCGGGGGGCTTGTCCCCCCCGAGGCCCGCCGTTCCGACTTTTTCGCGAAGGGGGCAACTAACCCGGAGGTGGTCTTGAATCTCGCAGCGGGTAACCGCAATCGCCCGCGGACCCCGTACTTATCCCTCGGCCGGCGCTTTCTGCTCGTTGAGCCCGTACACCCGGCCGTCCGGTCCGCGGAAGTGGCGGAAGGCGTAGCCCATCTCCGGAAAGCGGTTGATCTGGCCGAGCAGCTCGCCGCCGGCGGCCTCCACCGCCCGGGACGCGGCCTCGATGTCGTCCACGCGGAAGCCGAACGCGACTCCGCCCTCGTTGTAGCCGAAGGGCGGCAGGGCCTCCGGCAGGTACAGCTCCAGGATCGTCCCGTTGGCCATCGAGAACACGCTGACGCCCGGCAGCTCCATCATGGGGGTGAGGCCCAGCGTCTCGGTCGCCAGCTTTTTCATCGCCGCGAACTTCGTTTCGTCTTCGAGCGTGACGGCGTGCCAGGTGATCCCATCGACTTGCATGGTCGTACCCCTTGGTGAAGTCTGGACGGAGCTCGGCGCCCGGCGCCGGGCCGTGGTACTGGCCGGCTTGCGAGAGCAGCCGGCCGGTGCAATGGAACGCTCAGCCGGTGCCGCCTCAGGCGCGCAGGGCGGCGGCTACGGCGTCTCGCGGAGAGGTGGCGGGTTGGCCGATCAGCCGGGCCAGGTCGCCGCTGTCCGTGAACAGCTCCCCCCGAGCGATGCCCCGGTCGGAGTCCGCCAGCACGTGGGCGAACGCCTCGGGCAGGCCCAGGCCCGCGAGCGCCCCGGCGTACGCCTCCTCCGGCAGGTCGCGATACTCCACGGGCCGGCCGCTCGCCCCTGCGATGATCCCGGCCAGCTCGGCGAGCGTGAACGACTCGTCGCCACCCAGCTCGTAGACACGGTTCTCGTGACCGGTGCCGGTGAGCACCGCGCCGGCGGCGGCCGCGAAGTCCGCGCGCGTCGCCGCGCTCACCCGCCCCTCCTCCGCGCTGCCCAGCAGCGCGCCGTGCTCCAGCGCGGGGGCGAGGTTCCCCGTGTAGTTCTCCAGGTACCAGCCGTTGCGCAGGAAGACGAAGGGGATGCCGGAGGCGCGGATGCCCTCCTCGGAAGCCTTGTGTTCGGCGGCCAGCTGCATGGCGCTGGTGTCCGCCTTCAGGATGCTGGTGTAGGCCAGCAGCTTCACTCCCGCGGAGCGAGCCGCCTCCACCACGTTGCGGTGCTGCTCGGCGCGCTGGCCCACCTCGCTGGAGGAGACCAGCAGCAGCTTCTCCACGCCCTGCAGCGCCGGACCCAGCGTCTCCGGCCGCGAGTAGTCCGCGTGGCGCACCTGTACGCCGCGGGCGGCCAGGTCACCCGCCTTGTCGGGGCTGCGCACCAGGGCGGCGACCTGGCCCGGCTCAACGCCGCGCTCCAGCAGGTTCTCGACGACCAGGCGGCCCAGATGGCCGGTGGCTCCGGTTACAGCGATCATGCTCATAGCTCCCTGCCCGTCCACGGGCATCCATCGTGTGGTTGGCGACGCGCCGAGTGCCCGTGCGCACGCTCGCGGTTCAAGCTGCGGCTCCGGTCAGGCGACCGAGACCCAGGCCGGCGCGATTCCGGTCCCGCGGCCGGCCATGTATGCAAGGTGGATGTTGAGCATCGCCAGCGGCTCCAGGTACCGCGCGTTCGAGAGCGGGCCCACATCCACGGCCTCGAACCCGGCGCTCTCGATAAGGCCGCGCACCGCCTGCTTCGCCGCCTCGTCGTCGCCGGCGTAGAACACCTGCGCCTTCGCGGTGCCCGGCTCCGAACCGAGTACCTGCGCGAAGATGGTGTTGAAGGCCTTCACGACCCGCGCTCCCGGCACCGCCTTCTGGATCTCCTCCGCCGCCGAGGTGGTGAGGCCGACCAGCAGGCCCGAGAAGTCCGGCTTGCCCGGGTTGCTGATGTCGATGACCGTCTTGCCGCTCACGTCGCCCGCGCCGTTCAGCGCCTCGGCGGCCGCGGTGTACGGCGTGGCGAGAATGAGCAGATCGGCACCCGCGGCGATCCGGGCGTGCTGCACCGCGCGCACGCTGCCGCCCGCGGCGGAGGCCGCCTGCTCGGCGTGCGAGAGGTCCTGTGCCGTGATGCTGACCTCGTGGCCGGCGGCCGCGAGACGCTTCGCGAAGGCGGAGCCCATGCTGCCCGCGCCGATGATCCCGATCTTCATCTCGTGCCTCTTTCTCGTGTGAGTCGATTACGCGCTTACGCGTCCCTGAGGTCAGGCGGTGAGCAGGAGCCGGTTGCCCGCGGGGTCGGTGACCCACGATCCGCCCGCATCGTGCTCGGCGTTCGGAGCCCGCCGCAACACCGCTTCAAGACGGGCGGCGGAGTCGAGCCGGATCGTGTAGTGCCGGAGGCCGGCCGTCCCCGCCGGCTGCCGCGGCGCACCCACCCCCTGCCATGTGTTCAGCGCGAGCCGGTGCGGAAACCTGCCGCCGGCCTGGAAGTCCGCCATCCCCAGCTCCGGTGCGTACATGTGGTCGGTGAAGCCCAGCACCTCGCTGTAGAACCGGTGCGCCGCGTAGATGTCGCCCACGTGGAAGTGGATGTGGCCCACCCTGGTCCCGGACGGCACCGGACGGTCGTAGTCCGTGTCCGGCAGCCGCCGCAGGAGGCCCTCCACGTCCAGCGGATCCCGCCCGCTGCGCTCCCGGCCCTCGGAATCGATGACCACGGGACGGCTGCCGACCATCCCCATGGAGCGCATGCGCTCCGGCGTTTCCAGCGTCAGCTCCAGGCCGATCCCGTCGGGGTCGTCCAGGTAGATCGCCCTGGACATCACGTGGTCGGTCGGGGCGATCGGCCACCGGCGCGTGATCAGCCGGGCGAGCACGCGCGCGAACTCCGGCTCATCGGGCAGGTGGATCGCGACGTGGTACAGCCCGCTGAAGCCTCGCCGGGGCCGGCTCGTGGCGCCCGGATGCAGGACGAGCAGCGTTTCGTCCGCGGTGCCCAGTTCCAGCGCGGTCTCGTCCCGGCTCCGCAGGTGCAGGCCGACGACGTCCTTCCAGAAAGCCAGCGATCGCTCGGCGTCGATGACGTCCAGGTGCACCGGGCCGAAGGTCATGAAGTCGGCGCGACCGGTGCGGACGATCTCGGGCGCCTGCCTTGCCAGCGGATACCCTGTCGTTGCGTTGCTCATGGCCGGATTCTCCTTGACCAGGTGAACGTGAACTGCGTTTCAGCCGCGCGGCGCGATGGGCGCGGCCTTGCCGCGGCCCCAGGCCACGAAAGCCGCGAGCGCGCCCAGCACCAGGTTCACCGGGATCATCCCGAACTCGCCGCGCGAGGCGTGCGTGACCGACGCCAGCAGCATCACCACCACCAGGCCGAGCGCGGCGAGCGCCGTCAGTCGCGGCTGAACGCGGGTCAGCGCGGGAAGGATCAGGCCCACCGCGCCCGCCAGCTCCGCGATGCCGATGAAGCGGACCAGGGCAGCCGGCACGCTGCCCACCCACGCCATCTGCGTCGCGAGGTCGGCCACGGGCTGTGTCAGCTTCATCAGCCCGGTCATGGCGAAGGCGATCGCCAGAAGGATCTGCACGACCCAGAGCGTCACGTTCAGGGCGCGGCGGGACTGCGGGGCGGTGCGGGCGGAAGCGGTGGTGGTCATGGCGGATTCTCCTGTCCCGTGTTTGAACGTGGTTTGTTGTAACATGTTACTGTCCAGCGAAAGCCTCCGTGACAGCGGAGGCGTGGTGCTCAGGTCCTGGCGGCGCCCTCGGGTTCGTCTACGAGCTCGAGCAGCGAACGCAGCGTCGCGAGCTGTTCGGGCGAGAAGCGCCGAAACTGCTCCCGGTGCAGGGTGTCGACTGCCGGCGTGGCCTCCAGCAGCATCTCCCGCCCGGTGTCGGTGAGCCTCGCCCTCACGAAGCGGCGCTGCTTGGGGTCCCGCTCCCGCACCACGAGCCCCGCCTCGGCCATGCGGTCGAGCAGGCGCGTCATGTCGGGCACGGGGGAGAGCAGGCGGCTGCCGATCTCCGTCCCGCAGAGGCCTTCCGCGCCCGCGCCGTTCAGGATGCGGAGCACGTTGTACTGCGTGGGCGTCAGGCCGTACGGCTTGAGCAGCTGTTCCATGCGGTACATGCCCCGGATGACCGCCCGCCCCATTGCGACTGCGGCCAGCTGTTCGGGTGATACCGGCAGCGAGACTGTGTTCCTGGCTCGATCACTCATGGCTTAACGATGATTGTTATAACGCTCGTTGTCAAGCATCCCCCCCCGGATGGTAGGTCCTCGCGGATTGTCACCGGTGGGTGAGGGGGGCGGCGGGGGGGCGCCGCGTGAATGGTAGGCGCCCGGCCTTCACTCCGGCTGATTCCGCGGACATCCGCCATTCGGCGGGCGAGCGGGGGCCTGTCTCCCCCGAGTCCGCCACACCGGATCATTAAGCAGCCCGCCGGGATACCCTCGGCGGGCTCTGCTGTCGGTTGCGTTGTCGGTTCCTGCTGCAAGATGCTTAGAGTTAGGCGGAAGGCTGTGCAGGTTGCGCGCGCACACCTGTTGATTCCGCCGTTTCCGTGCATCTTGCTGCGTTCAGCCGTCCTTGCATAATCTGCGAGGCTTCCTGTTGTTGTAGCCCGCGGCTTCAGCCGCCCGCGTGGGGGGGTGGAAGGGCGCCCGCCGAAGCGCGATGCACCAGATACGCGCGCGAATCGGTCGAACGCGAATGCAGAGGCGGGAGCGCTGACCGGCGCTCCCGCCTTTCGCTCGTCCTCAGCACGAGGCGCATTCGCGCTGGGCGGGCTCCAGCGCCGGGCTCTGGTGCAGCACCGCGTAGCGCGCGGCACGGCGCAGCCACGCACCGAGCGGGGCCAGCTTCACCTCGTTCACCAGCAGCATGCTGGCCATGATCAGGGCCAGCCCCACGAACATCCCGCCGGTCACCGCCTCGCCCAGGAACAGCGTGCCCCAGGCGATGCCGAAGAGCGGCACCACGTAGGTCACCGTGCCCGTGCGGGTGGGGCCCACGCTGGCGATCAGGCGGAAGTACAGCACGTACGCCAGCGCGGTGGAGAGGAGCGCCAGCCCCACCAGCGCGCCCACGGCACCGGCGGGCGGCCGCGAGGCGGGGATGGTGAGCGCCGCGGGTGCCGCCAGCCAGGCCGCCGCCCCCACCTGCTGCCCCAGCGCCAGCGTCCAGGTGCTGGCGCCGGCCATCCGGCGCCGCGTGTACACCCCCGCGAACGCATAGGAGAGCGCGGCGGCCAGCATGGCCAGCACGCTCAGCACCGTGGCCAGCGTGAACGGCAGCGGGCTCCACCCCACCAGCACCGCCACGCCGGCCACGCCCAGCAGCAGGCCGGTCACGCGCGCCGCCGTGAGCCGCTCGCCCAGCCACGCCACGCTCAGCAGCGCGGTGAACAGCGGCACGGTGGCGTTCAGGGTTGACGCCAGCGCGGCGGACAGGTGAAGTTCCGCCCACGAGATCAGGGTGAACGGGATGGCCGCGTTCACGGCGCCCAGCACCAGCAGGCCGCGGGCATGGCGCCGCAGCTCCACGGTGCGGCCCAGCGCGGCCAGCACGGCGGCCAGGGCCGCGGCGGCGAGCACCACGCGGCCGGCCACCAGCGGCAGCGGGCCCAGCGACGGAACGGCAACACGGATGAACAGGAACGATCCTCCCCACACGGCGGCGAGCAGGACGAGGGCGGCGGCGTCTTTCGGCTTCATGGTC
>DASWMA010000641.1:0-11373 GCA_036399995.1 Longimicrobium sp.
AGGAACCAGAGGCGCTGCTGCGCGAACGAGAGCGGCAGGCGGCCGCCCCGGTCCACCCGCTCGATGGCCCCGAGACGGGCCGAGCTCCGCGACAGGCCGGCGGCCTTCGCCAGCCGCACCAGCGCCAGGCGTTCGGCGACGGTCAGGGATTCGTCGATCGACATGTGCCCGAATGAGAAGAACTGTGACCGAGTGGCCGCCCACCTCGAAAAACCGTCCGATGGTTTTGGGCCCTCGCCAGCAACGTACTCGGATGTTGAGAACCGTTAGGCGCTCAGAAAAGGCGACGCGCCGGGGCGAAAAGCCTGGCGCGAACGAGGAAGCCAATATCTTGATCTCCTCCCTGTCATCGGAAGACGGGGAGGCGGTCGGGGCTTCCACGAGCTATCGGAGTCTCTAAACGGGTGAACAAATGTATGCCCTTCTCGCCAGAATTCAACGGCCCGCCGGAACCGTCATCCTCCGGCCACCGAAGGAGCCAGACCTCCAACGACCCGCCTGAAAGGAATATTCTAAACCGCTTCCTGCCAAGCACTTGGACGACCTTTCGCAGGCCGTGCACCGGCCAAGCCAGGCTCCGCTCCGGCGGGGTCGGACAGGCTTCCGGGCCACCGTCGCGACATATTGTTGCACGCGGCCGAGGATCACGCGCCGGCGGGCCAATCCCGGCCTGGTGCAACTGTACGAGCGTCGGTCGGTGGTGCCCCCGCGGGCCTGGATGTGAACCCGGTCGGAGAGCCGGATGCGGGAAAACCCGCACGCCGGGTTCGACGAGCGGGTCGGGGAAACCGCGCAATCATGCCACGACGCCCCGAACTCGGCCCTGCTCGGCGTCAGACGTAGCCCAGGATGTCGCGGATCCGCTGTTTGGGAGCGAGCGGAAACGCGTCGCTGCGACAGCGTTCGCAGGGGGCGCAGGTGGCGTCCACGTCGCGCGAGTACAGGTCGGGGCGCAAGGCCGAGACGGGCGGCGCCGCGATCGAACGTCCGCGCAACGAGCCGAGGATCAGCGCGTCGCGGTAGTGCTTCTCGTCGACCGGCCGATGCCCGGACGCCCGGGCGAGCGTGGCAAGCTTGTGATCGAGGATGTCGTTCGCGTCGAGCACACGCAGGGGGACGCCGGCGACCTCGCGCTCACGGGCCTGCGGCAACGCCCCGAGCGAGTCGGGGAACACGTCCACGCGCAGGCGCGAAACCGGATCGACGAGCTGGACCAGGAACCGGGGATCGCCGGGCCGCGGCAGGTGGTAGTGGGAGACGAGAAAGCACCCGGTGACGGATGGCGACACCGCGTCGGCCGCCGTCGCGACGAAGTCGACGTCCGGCTCGGGCCAGCCGTCGCGGCGGCGCCGCAGCCCGTGCGGTGCCGCATGCAGGTCGATCGCGACTCCGCCCGTGAGCGCCACGCGGCGCGGGTCCACGTGCGGCACCAGGCGCAAAAGGCAGGCGTGCAGGCGCTCGTCCGTCATCCGCCGCGCCGGGTGGATGGTCAGGCAGACGGGTCCGCCGGCTCCGGCTGGGTGGCGGGCGGCGTGGGCGACCACACCAGGCGCGTGGCCAGCGCCCAGCAGCACACGGCGGCAAAGCCCAGCAGCTCGCCGGCGGGGCGCACGGGGCGCCAGTCGGCGAAGATGCGGCGGGCGCCCTCGGCCAGGTCGCCCAGGCCGAACGCCGTCCCCTCGGCGGGCCCGATGCGCGTCCACAGCACGGGGATCACCGAGTAGCGCACCAGCGCCAGGATCACCGCCAGGCTGGCGAGCGACGCCACCAGCCGCCGCGGCGTGCCGCCCGAGAACACGCTCCACGCGGTGATCGCCATCCCCGCCACCACCACCCACTGCACCAGCCCCGGCGGCGGAAAGAGGAACTCCAGCACCTGCGCCGTCGCCAGAACCCCGTACACCACCGCCGCCCAGCCGGTGATGCCGGCCGGCTGCGCCCACGCGCCGCGCAGCACCAGCAGGTACGCGAGCAGGAGCGCGAAGAGACCTTCCACGATCCCGAACACGTGGTACTCCACCCCGTGCTCCACCGGCACCACGCCGGCCAGCACGGCGGCCAGCAGAAAGAGCAGCGCCGCCGCCACGGCGCGCCGCGCGCGGGTCCAGGTCATCGTGGAATCCATTGCAGCGGCCCCGCCCGCATCTGGCGTTCGATGCGCGCGGCAAGGTCCTGCGCGCGAGCCTGGGTGGGCGGCGCCAGCGGCACCCCCTGCACGCGGCGCACGGCGGCCAGCGCCTCGCCCAGCACCAGGTTGTCGTCGGTGCGGTACCACGGCCGCGAGCCGGCCGACAGCATCAGCTCGGCGCGGTCCATCACCGCGTTGGCCCACAGCTCGGTGGCGGCGCGCGTCTGCGTGGTGTCGGCGGTGTGCTGGCGGGCGGTGAGCGCCTCCTCCTCGGCCTCGGCGTAGCGCGCCAGGGCGCCGGCCGTGTCACCGGCCGCGCGCGCCCGCTGCGCGGCGCTGATGCGCTCGCGGGCGCGCGAGATCCGCGGCGTGAACGCGTCGGGCGCCACGGCCACCATCGCCGCGCTCCCCACCTCGCGCGCGGTCTGCGGCGCGGCGCGGTACACCAGCGCCGCCATCACCGTCATCACGGCCAGCAGCGCCAGCCCGCCCACCACCCACGGGTCGCGCAGCTCCGAGCGCGTGCGCGCGGCCGGGGCGGGAGCGGGAGCCGCGGCAGGAGCCGGGCCCGGCTGGGGATCGGGAGACGGGGGTGCGTCCATCACCATGGGCAGCGGTGAACCGGAGGGGCCAGCCGGCGAAGCCCGCACCACGGCGGGCTGCCTCACGTCAGTAGCGGTGAGATCACTCGCAAGTTCCCCTCCGCGCCACGACCGCTCCCGATCCATCTCCCGTTCCGTGCCGTGGTTCACCCTCGACGCGTGGTACCAGACCTGTGAGCGCCGTTGCTGCACCAGCACCGCGGACGGGTCGTCGTTCCCGTGAGGTTCAGTCGGATCGGTTCATCCGTCATTCCCGGCCGATCGCGTCTCGTCCCCTGATCATCCCCGGTCATCCCCTGCCCCGCCGCCGTCCAATCTCCTGACGCCGCGCCGATTTACGGGCCGGTGCGGAGCTTGCGAACGCCGCGTCCGCTCCCGACACGCCGCGGTATTCGCGGCCGCGTCCGTCCACACCCGGCTAGCCCACGCCGTGGATCCCAACGCACGCGACACCGTTCCGTCGGCAGACGAACCCCTCGCCGGGCTGGGCTTCGCGCTGTTCACGCAGTCGCCGTTCAGCATGGTGATCTACGACCCGCGGGGGCACCCGCTGGCGGTGAACCCCGCGTTCGAACGGCTGTGGGGGGTGAACCTGTCGGTGGTGCCCGCCGGCTACACGGTGCTCGAAGACGAAGAGCTCGGGCGGCAGGGCGCGCTGCCGGTGATCCGCCGCGCCTTCGAGGGCGAGACGGTGGTGACCCCGCCGGTGCGCTACGACATCTCGCACGTCACCAGCAGCGGCGGCGGGCGGGTGCTGTGGAGCCAGGGCTACTTCTCGCCCGTGCGCGACGCCGCCGGCACCATCACCCACGTGGTGCTCACCCACGTCGACCTCACCGAGCGCAAGGAGTTCGAAGAGGCGCTGTCCACCAACGAGGAGCGGCTGCGGCTGGCGCAGCGTGCCGCGGGGATCGGCACCTTCGACTGGCACATCCCCACCGGCCGCGTGCTGTGGACCGAAGAGGAGGAACAGCTGTTCGGGCTCGAGCCGGGGAGCTTCGAAGGCACCATCGAGGGGTGGGGCGCGCGCGTGGTGCCCGAAGACCGCGAGCGGATGCAGCGCGACATGGGCGGGGTGATGGAGCGCGGCGAGCGGGAGATGGACTTCTCGTTCCGCATCGTGCGCCCCGACGGCGAGGTGCGCTGGGTGGAGGGGAGCGCCGAGTTCTTCTACGCCGAAGACGGCACGCCGCTGCGGATGGTGGGCGTCAACATCGACGTGACCGAGCGCGTGCGGCTGGACGAGAGCGAGCGCGCCGCCCGCGCCGAGGCCGAGCGCGCCCGCGCCGCCGCCGAAGAGGCCAACCGCGCCAAGAGCGAGTTCCTGGCGGTGATGAGCCACGAGCTGCGCACCCCGCTCAACGCCATCGGCGGCTACGCCGAGCTGATCGAGCTGGGGATCCGCGGGCCCGTGACCGACCCGCAGCGCGAAGACCTGCGCCGCATCCAGGCCAGCCAGAAGCACCTGCTGGGGCTGATCAACGAGGTGCTGAACTACGCCCGCGTGGAAGGCGGCGCGCTGAGCTACGAGCTGGGCGACGTGCCGCTGGCCGCCGTGATCGCCTCGGCCGAGGCGATGGTGCGGCCGCAGGTGCGTGCGCGCGGGCTCACGCTGGCCGTCCAACCCGTGGACCCCGCCCTCAACGCCCATGCAGACGCGGAGAAGCTGCAGCAGATCCTCCTCAACCTGCTGTCGAACGCGGTCAAGTTCACCCCCGCCGGGGGGAGCATCGAGATCGACTGCGCCCCGGCCGACGGCACCGTGGCCGTGAACGTGCGCGACACCGGCATCGGCATCCCATCCGACAGGCTGGACAGCGTGTTCGAGCCCTTCGTGCAGGTGGGCCGCGCGCTGAACAACCCGGCCGAGGGCGCCGGGCTGGGCCTGGCCATCAGCCGCGACCTGGCCCGCGGGATGGGCGGCGACCTGGTGGCCCGGAGCACCCTGGGCGCCGGGTCGACGTTCACGGTGCTGCTCCCGCGCGGCCGGTAGTGCCGCCGCGGGCCCTCACCCTGCCGCTTCGCGGCTGTCCCTCTCCCAAAACAACCTGGGAGAGGGACCTGGGCTCGCTTCGCTCGCGACTCACGGATGAGCCCACGCCGGTGCCGTGCACCATCATCGCGGACGAGCCGGAGCCGGTAGTCCGCGCAGGCGGACTTCGTGTAGTCGTTGCAGCGACTTCAGTCGCCCTTCCCCACCTTCCCTGCGATTCCCGTCTCCGCCGGCTACGGACACGAGCCCGTGCCCGCCCCCGGTCTGTGATTTGCTGCGCTGGCGCCGCTCTTCTCTCCCCTGACACCCTCAGCCGGCGACGTGCGCGTGGCGGAATCCCCTGAACGCGGTGAGCGGGACGACGAAGAGCGCCCCGAAGGCGCCCCGGACCTGAACGAGCACGAGAAGAAGAAGGCCGACGACGAGGAGTCGCTCGACGCCGCCACCACGCACGAGGTGATCCGGCGGATGGGCGAAGAGGAGCTGAAGCGCTCCACCTCGGCACTGGCGTGGAGCGCCCTGGCCGCGGGGCTGGCGATGGGCTTCTCGCTGGTGGCCGAGGGCGTGCTGAAGGCGCACCTCCCCGACGCGGAATGGACGCCACTGGTGGCCAAGCTGGGCTACGCGTTCGGCTTCCTGATCGTGATCCTGGGCAGCCAGCAGCTCTTCACCGAGAACACGCTGACCGCGGTGGTGCCGCTGATGGCGCACCGCACCGGCGAGGTGTTCCGCAACGTGGCGCGGCTGTGGGGGGTGGTGCTGGTGGCCAACCTGCTGGGCGCGCTCCTCTTCGCGCTGGTGATCGGCCGCACCGAGCTGTTCCGGCCCGAGGTGCACCACGCCTTCACCGAGATCAGCGAGAAGGCGGTGGCGCACGGGTTCTGGCTCACGCTGCTGAAGGGCGTGTTCGCCGGGTGGCTGATCGCGCTGCTGGTGTGGATGCTTCCCGCGGCCGAAAGCTCGCACGTGCTGGTGATCGTGCTGGTCACCTGGCTGGTGGGGGTGGGCGAGTTCGCGCACATCGTGGCCGGCGCCGTGGAGGTGTTCTACCTGGCGGTGGGCGGGCGCCTGGGGTGGGGCGAGAGCTTCAGCCGGTTCATCATCCCCACCCTGATCGGCAACGTGCTGGGCGGCGTCACGCTCGTTTCCGCGCTGAACCACGCGCAGGTCACCGCGGGCGGCGGCAAGAACCGGGGGTGAGGATACACATTCTCATCTCCCCGGCATCGGTTCGAACGCAGGCAGTCGAACCGCATGAACGCAGAGCATCGGAGGGAAAGGAGTCAGGGGGAGAACCACGGTACGGTTTCTCCCCCTGACTCCCTTTTCTCCGCTGCTCGCGGCGAAGCCGCCCACGCAGTTCGCGGTGATACGGCGTCAGCGGTATGACCCGGACCTAGTCGCCGAGCCCGCGCGAGGCCAGGAAGTCGCGCACGTCGTCGCCGCGGATGGCCCAGTCGCCCAGGCGGCCCTTGTGCGGGCCGTGCCAGTCGGACCCGCCGGTGCGGAACAGCCCCATGTCGCGCGCCACCTTCTCGAACAGCATGCTCTCCACCGGCGGTGTGTTGGGGCGGAAGCACTCGATCCCGTTCAGCCCCCAGCCGGCGAAGGTGCGCACCTCGCGGTCGAACACCTCCAGCGCCGGGTGCGCCCACACCGACACGCCGCCCGCCTCGCGGATGGTGTCGATCGCCTCGCGCACGCCGGGGAAGACGTCGGGGACGAACGCGGTGCCGCCGTCCTTGAGGTACAGGTCGAACGCCTCGCCCACGCTTCGGGTGTGCCCCGCCTGCTGCAGCGCGCGCGCCAGGTGCGGCCGCCCCAGCGAGCTGGCCTCGGGGCCGGCCACGCGCAGCACGTCTTCGTACTCCACCCTCGCGCCCAGCGCCTGCATCCGCCGCACCATCTCCTGCATCCGGGCGGCGCGGCGCTCGCCGGCCAGCCCCTGGTGCCGGCGCAGCGCGGGCGAGTCGGGGTCGATGAAGTAGCCCAGCACGTGGATCTCGTGCTCGCCGTGGTGGGTGGAGAGCTCCACGCCGGGGACCACGGTCACCGACAGGCCGCGCGCGGCGTTCAGCGCCTCGTGCAGCCCGGCCACGGTGTCGTGGTCGGTCACGGCGATCACGTCCAGGCGCCCCCGGGCCGCGGCGTTCACCACCGCGGTGGGTGAGAGCTGGCCGTCGCTGGCGTGGGTGTGGATGTGCAGGTCGATCCGCTTCAGGCTCAGGCTCATGCGTATGTGACGGGGTGCGTAAAGGCCCGCCGCCATCGCGGGTGCGTACGGCGGCGGGCCGGCAACAATCGAAATCCGTGCCGGAAGTCAGCGGCGCAGCGCCACCCCGATCCCCCAGTCGGCGCCGTCGCCCAGGTTCACGCCCAGGCGCAGGCTCAGGTTGGGCATGAAGTCCACGTCCACCCCCACGTCGGCCAGCACGTCGAGCTCGGCGTCGCTCCCCTCGCCGATGGCCGACACGATGGCCACGCGCGGATGGACGTACGGCGTGATGCGCAGCCCGCTCTCGACGAAGGTGTGGCCCAGCGACACCCCCACCTGCCCGCCGATCCCGCTCACGTCGCCAAAGGCGCCCTGCGCGCCCAGCGTGACGGCCACGTCCAGCGGCGCGGTCTGCAGGTTCAGCGGCTGGCGCCAGTCCACGCCCAGCAGCACGTCGCCGTCGCCCACGTCGGCGAAGCCGGCGCGCAGCCCCAGGTCGCCCGTGCCGAAGTTGCGCCGCCAGATCCCCTCGATGGCCAGCTCGCCCGGCCCGTCGCTCAGGTACAGCCCGATGTCGCTGCCGCGGGCCGTGCTCTGGAAGGTGGGCGTGAACACCTGCGCCTGCGTCTGCCCTGCAAACAGCACGGCCGCCGCGGCGGCCACCCACATCGCCTTCTTCATCCCGTTCCCCGTTTTCGGGTCCGCAGCAAACGCCTCGCCCGGCCACCGCGGCCGGGCGAGGCACACACGCGGCATCACCGTTACAAGTTTCAGACCAGACAAATGCTTGCCCGGACTGCGACGCGAGGCCGGAGCAGCGGGCCAGCCGCGGCCCGGACGCCGGTGCGTCCGCCCCGGCTATACCGCGTTGCGGCGGCGGTGGTTCCAGGGATTCGGGAGGTGGACGGAGAGGTGCCGGAACCTGCCGCGACTGCGCGGGAGCAGCGATCCATATCGCTGCCGATTTGTCGCGCGGAGAGGCGGCGGATGGGGCAGATGCCAGAGTGGCGGATGACCAGTCACAGTCCTCAAGAACAACGCAGTTCCCGCTGACTCCGCTGACTCCGCTGACTCCGCTGACTCCGTGTGAAATTTTCGACCTTCCTCGATCCCACACGAACCTCATCGTCCCAGCCATCGAAGCCGACCCCGCGACAAAACGCTATTTGACGGCGGCGTCAATTGTAGCGTCTCGGAACAAAGGTTTCCGTTTCGCTACAGGCGGGCGCCGCGTCCACATCCGCAAACCATCATATCTGAACGACTTACCGGATCACACGACGGGGCGTGCCGGTTGCTCTGGATCCGGGGCCACACGGCCGCCCCATTCCCCCGACGCGTGGACGGCCGTGCCCCCCGGCCCAACCCGGGCCGAGTCCGGACGCAGTCCGGCAGCACCCCTTCGTGGAGACGTAACCCCATGCGCAGTACCCGCACCCCGTTCTCCGCCCGCCGGGCGGCCGCCGCCGCGCTCGCCCTGCTGGCGGCGTGCGATCAGCCCACCGCCCCCGGCGAGCGCCTGGCCCCCCGCGCCGCACCCGCGTTCACCACCTCGCCGTCGGGCGCCAGGCTGATCTCCAACACCGTCAAGTACAGCGACGCGGGGCAGAAGCCCACCTCCGCCCGCGCCGGCTCGGCCGCGCTGACGGCGCGCGCGCTGATCGGCCGTGACATGGTGACCACGCTGGAGGTGCGCGCCACACCTGCCGACAGCGGGCGCACGGAGCAGGGGCGGCTCGAACGGCTCAAGGTCAAGGCCATCGGCTACAACGCCGACACGATCTTCCAGGTGAACCACAACGGCCTGGCCGCCTCCACCTACACGCGCACCTACACGGGGCTGGGGTGGCTGATGACGCTGCAGCTGCAGGCCAACGTGACCGGGATCGACCCCAACCGCACCGACGTGGTGAATGCCACGGTGCCCGTGCTGCTGCGCCCGAACCTTTCGCCGTGGGTGTGGCTCACCCAGCGCGCCCGCGTGGGCGAGCCCTACACCGTCACCGCGTGGGTGGGCGAGGGCAACGGCCACGTGGGCGCGCGGGCCGACTGCGTGCTGTACGTGGACGGCGCGGCGGTCGACCGGGCGGCGGGGATCTGGGTGGACGCGTACGGCACGGTCACCTGCGCCTTCACGCACACCTTCACCTCCGAAGGGGTCAAGCGCGTGGAGGTGCGCGTGGAGAACGTGAGCCCGGCCGACTGGGACCCCGACAACAACGTGTCGGGCGGCGACGTGCTGGTGGTGGCGGCCGACAACTACTTCGAAGAAGCGTCGGCGCAGTCGAGCACCGAGCTCACGCGCAGCACCATGTCGTACGAGAACGTCGACCGCCGCTACAACTTCGGCGGCTCGTCGTACGACGAATACTCCAACGACCGCTGGTCGCAGACCGCGCTGGCGTATGGCGGGTTCAACCGCGGGCTGTCGGGGCCGCTCACCATCCACGCCTCGCAGACCACCGGCGGACGCACCGTGCACAGCACCACCATCCAGGTGGATTCGCTGTCGCCCGGCTACAACTGCTTCTCGCGGGTGGACGGGACCGCCGCCGTCACCTTCTACGCCTGCACCTCCAACAGTGCGTATCTGCGGTCCACCACCTTCCGCTACGACCGCAACGCGGGGTCGGTGACCTACCACTCGGCCGGCTACGGCCGTTCGTGGGACGGCAACACGGGCGACGAGTTCACCTACCACTACAACTACGACGGCTTCTCGCTGCAGGGCACGCGCGTGGAGTTCGGCTCCGACTACACCTTCAGCCTCCAGTTCGTGACGGCAGACTCCACCTACAGCACCACCATGACGCTGCCGCTCGCCTACAGCGAGTACTCGTCGGGGAGCCCGCAGGTGTTCTGCAGCGTGTACGACGAGCCCAACTACTACTACGTGCGCTCGTGCCACTCGTACGAGTACCGCACCACCTCGTTGAGCGGGCGCTGGCCGTCGACCGGCTTCTGAGCCGTTTCCGAGGCGCTCAACCAGAGGCCCCTCCCCCCGCGCGGGGGGACGGGCCTCTTCACGTGCGGATCACGCCCGCTCGACAGCGAACCGTGCGCGGGTCGATCGTGAGCACGCGGCGAGAGCGGACGGAGGGGTGACGACCGGTGTAACGGCGGCGGACGACCGGAGGCGGCCGTCCCGGATCCTCCTGTGGCAGTCCGGGGGACGAGACGCTGCTGGACGGGGGCGGATGGGTGGATCAGCGTGTCATCCGCGCACGGCGATGAACGTTCTCCTGGCGTGGTGCGCGGGGCGATTCCCCGCGGAGGATCCGTTCACCCCCATCCCGGAGAGACCATGACCCGTTCCCTCGTTCGAAACGCGCTCGCCCTGCTGGCCGTCGTGGCGCTGGCGGCGTGCGAGAGCGCCACGTCCAGCCGTCTGCGCCTGGACATCACCCCCGACCGGACGGAGTACACCACGGGGAGCGACGTCCTCCTCACCGTCCGCAACCTGGGCGACGAGCCGGTGACCTACTCGTTCTGCACCTGGACGGTCCAGCGCCGGACCGTGACCGGTTGGGTGGAGGAGGATTCCGAGGCGGTGATCTGCCCCGCGGCCATCCTCCTCCTGGGCCCCGGCCAGTCGGCGACCGGCACCATCGGGCTTCCCGACCACATCCCCAGCGGCAGGTACCGCGTGTACCTTCCCGCCATCGGCGAGCCGGCGAGCGACCAGGTGATCGACGAGCCCACGCAGGCCGAGAAGTACTCGACACCCTTCAATGTCCAGGCGCCGGTCGCCTTGGACGCCCGCTGACCGGAGAACCCCCATGCCCCGCCCCCTGATCCGGCTTACCCTCGCCGCGCTGGCAGCGGTCACGCTGGCGGCGTGCGAGAGCGCCACCTCCAGCAGCGTGCGCGTGGACATCACCCCCGACAGGGCGGAGTACGCCGCCGGGAGCAACGTCGTGCTCACCGTCCGCAACGTCGGCGACGAACCGGTGGCCTACTCGTTCTGCGCGCGGGGCCTCCAGCGCCGCACCGGCATCGCCTGGGTCACCGAAGACTTCGAGTCGCACCCCTGCGCCGCCATCCTCCTCGTGCTGGAGCCGGGAGAATCCGTCACGGGCACCATCAACCTCCCCACCGACATCCCCGGGGGGATCTACCGTGTCTACCTCCCCGGCATCGGCGAGCCGGGTGACGACGTGGTGGTGGATGGAGAGACGGAGGCGGAGAAGACCTCCAGGCCGTTCGAGGTCAAGGTCCCGGTCGCCCAGCCCGCGTAGGAAGACCGACGACGGAAGCCGGGCGAGCGCGCTCCGGCCCCGCGCCACCCCGGTGCAGGGCCGGTTCGCTCCTCGGGCTCCGTGATCGGCTCATCCCTGCACGCACCCACGCTCCCGGAGAAGACATGGTCCCTTCCCTGGTCCGACGCACCCTCGCCGCGCTGGCCGTGACGCTGGCGGCGTGCAGCACTTCCACG
>DASWMA010000642.1:0-5029 GCA_036399995.1 Longimicrobium sp.
ACTGGGCACTGGGCACCGGGCACCGGGCACCGTCGTTCCGCCGCTCCCCTCCGCTCGTAACGCTGGACGCCGGTCCCCCGGCGGGGCAGGATGTACACGATTCACCATCATCCCGAATCATCCCGTGAGCCGCAGGATCCTGATCGTCGACGACGACGCCGGCGCCCGTACGGCGCTGGAGTACCACTTCCGCCGCGAAGGGTGGGAGGTGCGCGCCGCCGGGAGCGCCGAGCAGGCGCTGGGCACGGTGCACGAGTTCCGCCCCGACCTGGTGCTGACCGACGTGCACATGGGGGGGATGAGCGGGCTGGAGCTGCTGCAGCGGCTGACCGCCGCCATGCCCGGCGTGGACGTGATCGTGATGACGGGCTACGACGACATGGGCACTACCATCCAGGCCATGCGCGGCGGCGCCTACGACTTCCTGGCCAAGCCGCTGGACCTGGAGCAGCTCGACCTGCTGGTGGACCGCTGCCTGCGCGACCGCGCCGCCCGCGCGCGCGCCCAGGGTGACGGCGGGAGCGACGCCGACGAGGCGCTGGCCTACGCGGTGGGGCGCTCGCCGCGGATGATCGAGATCTACAAGCTGATCGGGAGGGTGGCGGGCACCCGCGCGCCGGTGCTGATCCGCGGCGAGACGGGGACGGGGAAGGAGCTGGTGGCGGGCGCCATCCACCAGTACGGGCCCTGGGCCGACGAGCCCTTCGTGGCCATCAACTGCACCGCCATGGCCGAGTCGCTGCTCGAGAGCGAGCTGTTCGGCCACGTGAAGGGCGCCTTCACCGGCGCCGACCGCGACCGCAAGGGGAAGTTCGAGCTGGCCGGCAGCGGCACCATCTTCCTCGACGAGATCGGCGACACCTCGCCGGCCTTCCAGGCCAAGCTGCTGCGGGTGATCCAGCAGAAGGAGTTCCACCCCGTGGGCGGCGAGAAGGCGCGCACCACGCAGGCGCGGGTGATCGCCGCCACGCACCGCAACCTCGAAGAGCTGGTGCGCCAGGGGAAGTTCCGCGAGGACCTGTACTTCCGCCTGCGCGTGGTGGAGATGCAGATCCCCCCGCTGCGCGAGCGCAGGGACGACGTGCCGGCGCTCGCCCAGCACCTGCTGGGGCGCGTCGCCCGCGAGCTGAAGAAGGACGTGCGCACCATCCCCCCGCGGGTGATGCAGATGCTGGTGGAGCACGACTGGCCGGGGAACGTGCGCGAGATGGAGAACGCCATCCTGCGCGCCGCCGTGCTGGCGCGCGGCCACGCCCTGGCCGCCGATGACTTCGACCTGGCGCCCCCGCTCGGCTCGGCCGACGAGGGGGCGGCCGGCGCCGAGCCCGAGCCGCTGGGCACCCTGGCCGAGGCGCAGCGCCGGCACGTGGACCGGGTGCTGGCGCACACGCGCGGCAACAAGAGCCGCGCCGCCCGCATCCTGGGCATCTCGCGCCCCCGGCTCGACCGCCTGCTCGCCGCCTTCGCGTCGGGCGCGGCGGACGACGAAGAGGGCGAGCCGTAGCCTTTCCGGTCCTCCGTCCGACACCAATCCTCAGGACGACAGAAGGGTCACACGGAGCAACGGAGGGAACGGAGAAAAACGGATCTGCCTCCGCTTCTCCGCGTTCTCCGTTGCTCCGTGTGACACTCTGCGGTGCCGGTCCGGCCGCGGGATTCGCGGATTTCCGCGGGTCCCGTTTCAGGCCGCGCCGGCTCCGCGTATCTTGTCGCGTCTTTTCTCCCCCGCGAAGCCGCATCCTTGCTCAAACGCCTCTACTCGACCGAGCAGACCGGGGCCGTTGCGGCGCCGCCCGCCACCCCGGCCCCTCCGCGCGTGCCCCTCACCGGGCGGGAGCGCGCGGTGCTGGTGGTGTTCACGGCCGCCATCTTCAGCAGCGCGTTCCTCCTCTTCCTGGTGCAGCCCATGTTCAGCCGCATGGTGCTGCCGCTGCTGGGCGGCACGCCGGCGGTGTGGAACACCTGCATGCTCTTCTTCCAGGCGGCGCTGCTGGGCGGCTACCTGTACGCGCACGTGGGCGCCCAGCGGCTGGGCGTGCGGCGCCAGGCCGCGGTGCACGTGGCCCTGCTGGTGGTGGCCGCGCTGCTGCTGCCGCTGAGTGTGGCGGGCGCCGCGCCGCGGGGCGGGGAAGCGCCCGTCCCCTGGCTGCTGTGGCTGATGGTGACCACGGTGGGCCTCCCCTTCCTGGTGCTCTCGGCCACCGGGCCCATGCTGCAGAAGTGGTTCGCCGGCACCGGGCACCCCGGCGCCGAGAACCCGTACTGGCTGTACGGCGCCAGCAACCTGGGGAGCATGCTGGCGCTGCTGGGCTACCCCTTCCTGATGGAGCCGCGCCTGCGGCTGGCCGAGCAGAGCCTGACCTGGGCCGTGGGCTACGGCCTCCTCGGGGTGCTGCTGGCCGCCTGCGCGGCGATCGTCTGGCGCTCGGCGCCCGCGGCCGGCTCGTCCGCGGTGGCGAGCGACGCGGAGGAGGGCGCGGAGGCGGCGCCGGTGGCCACGCGCGAGCGGCTGATCTGGATCGGGCTGGCGTTCATCCCGTCGAGCCTGCTGCTGAGCGTCACCAGCTACATCACCACCGACGTGTCGCCGGTGCCGCTGCTGTGGGTGGTGCCGCTCGCGCTGTACCTGCTCACCTTCACCATCGCGTTCGCCACGCGGCCGCCGCTGAAGCACCGGTGGATGCTGGCGGTGCAGCCCAGCGTGATCTTCGCCATCGCGCTGCAGATGATGGCCGGCTGGGCGCTCAGGCCGGTGATGGTGATCGCCCTGCACCTGGTGGCGATGTTCGTGACCGCGCTGGTGTGCCACGGCGAGCTGGCGCGGCGGCGCCCCCCGGTGCGCCACCTGACCGAGTTCTACCTGTGGATCGCGGTGGGCGGGGTGCTGGGCGGGATCGTGAACGTGCTGGTGGCGCCGGTGGTGTTCAACCGCGCGTGGGAGTACCCGATCGTGCTGGCGCTGGCGTGCCTGGCGCGCCCGTGGCCCCAGGGGCGCGCCACCCGGCGGCAGGTGCTCACCTACCTGCTGCGCGCCGTGGCGTTCGTGTTCGCGCTGGTGCTGGTGTCGCGCACGGGGGTGCCGTGGATCCCCGAGACGGTGCGGAAGCTGATCGCGGTGGTGCTGGTGGTGCTGGTGTCGCCCGGGCTGGGGCGGGCGCCGGTGTGGCTGGCGGTGTGCGTGGGCGCCTCGCTGTCCATCCACACCGCGCTGTACCTGCGGCGCGAGGCCACGGTGCTGGCGCACCGCTCCTTCTACGGGCGGTACACGGTGGTCAGCATGACGGCCGGGATCTACCACGCGATGTACCACGGCTCCACCCTGCATGGCGCGCAGAACATGGTGCTGGGGCAATCGCGCGAGCCGCTGACCTACTACGTGCGCAGCGGGCCGCTGGGGCGGCTGTTCGCCGCGCGCGCGGCCGACGCCGGGCGGCGTCGGGTGGCGGTGGTGGGGCTGGGCACGGGCACCACGGCGGCGTATTCCAACGCCGGCGAACAGTGGACGTTCTACGAGATCGACCCCGGGATCAAGGCCGTCGCCACCGACCCGCGCTACTTCCGCTACCTTCCCGAATCGCCCGCGCGGGTGAACGTGGTGCTGGGCGACGCGCGCCTCTCGCTGGCCCAGGCGCCGCCGCGCAGCTACGACATGATCGTGGTGGACGCCTTCAACAGCGACGCCATCCCCGTGCACCTGCTGACGCGCGAGGCGCTGGGCGTGTACCTCGACAAGCTGGCGCCCGGCGGCGTGGTGGCGCTGCACCTGAGCAACCGCTACCTGAAGCTGGAGCCGGTGGTGGCGGCGCTGGCCCGCGAGCGCGGGCTGGCGGCGCGGGTGGGGCGCAGCGCGCCCAGCGGGTTCCTCCAGTCCGCCAGCGAATGGGCGGTGGTGGCGCGCAGCGAGGCCGACCTGGGGACCATGGCGGTGGACTCGTTCTGGCGCCCCGTGCGCAACCCGGAGGGCATCGCCCCGTGGACAGACGACTTCTCCAGCCTGCTGAGCGTGTGGGGGCGGTGAGGCTGGGCGCGATCCGCACAAACTGACGAACTGCGTGGCGGCTTCGCCGCGAGCATCGGAGTGAAAGGAGTCAGGGGGAGAACTCATCGCGGTTCTCCCCCTGACTCCTTTTTCTCCGATGCTCTGCGTTCACGCGGTTCGACAGCCCTGGTTCAGGCTGATGCCGACGAGAGGCGCAGAGGGGATGGCTCCCCTCTGCGCCTCCGCGTTTCCGCGCGTCTCTCGGTCAGCCCGCCGCCATCGCGGGGCGGCGCTCGGCGGCGAGGATCTCCTGGGCCACGATGTAGCCGGAGCCGCCGTTGATGCCGTGGCCGGGCCAGGTGGCCGCGCCCAGCATGTGCACGTTGGGCACGGCGGTGCGGTGGCTGGGCTGGCCGGGGAGCGGGCGGAAGAGGTAGCTCTGCGCCAGGTCGTGCGAGCCGCCGTACGGGTCGCCCGGGCCCGCGTTGGGTGTGAACGCCGCGATGTCGCCGGGCGAGATCACGTGCATCCCCAGGATCGCCCCCGGCACGTTGGGCAGGTGCTGCCCCACGATGCCGATCAGCCGGTCGGCGAAGCGCTGCTTGAGGTCCGCCGTCCAGGTGCCGTCGCCCACGTCGATCGTCCCGGCGGCGTCGCCTTTCGGCCGGTTGGGGATCTCGAGCACCTGGATGCGCATGATCGCCTTCCCCTCGGGCGCGCGCGACGGGTCGAGGTTGGTGGGGACGTCGATGGAGATGGCGGGGTCGGCGGGAAGCTGGCCGTTGAGCGCCTGGGTGATGTGCAGCGCCGTGTCGGCCAGGCTGCGGGCCAGGTGCGGCTGCCCGGTGCGCGCCAGCCGCTCGTCGGCGAAGCACGGCGCCTCGCTCAGCGCCAGCTGGATCTGCACGCAGCCGCGGCCGTAGCGGTACTGCGACGCGCGCTTCACCAGCGGCGCGGGGACGTCCGCGTCCGCCAGCAGGGTGAGGTACAGCTGGTCGGGGTTCACGGACGCCACGACGGTGTGCGCGCCGATCTCCTCGCCCGTGGCGG
>DASWMA010000643.1:0-1718 GCA_036399995.1 Longimicrobium sp.
AGGAACCAGAGGCGCTGCTGCGCGAACGAGAGCGGCAGGCGGCCGCCCCGGTCCACCCGCTCGATGGCCCCGAGACGGGCCGAGCTCCGCGACAGGCCGGCGGCCTTCGCCAGCCGCACCAGCGCCAGGCGTTCGGCGACGCTGAGAGATTCGTCGATCGACATGTGCTTCGAATGAGGGAAAGGACTCTGCTACCGTGTTTCCAATTCGTTCGTACCAGGGGACGCCGCCCGAAGGAGCCGCCGCCCGCGACCCGGACTCCGAGCCGCCCCGGAGCCCGGGTCAGCCCGCCGTGAGGCGAGGCGCCGTGCCCCTACGCAAGCGCCCCGATGCTGCCCATGAGCGCCGCGAGCTCGTCCGGGTCGAACTGGGCGAGCTGGAGATGGAGGATCCAGTCGGCCAGCGCGGCGAGCACCGAGCGCTCGAACAGTTCGCGCGGCTCCACCTTCACGTCCAGCACCTGCCGGATGCGCGAGATCGCCCGGACGACGAGCAGGGAGTGGCCGCCCAACTCGAAGAAGTCGTCCTGGCGCCCCACCCGCTCCACGCCCAGCAGCTCGCTCCAGATCTCCGCCAGCGCCTCCTCGACCTCGCCCACGGGCGCCTCGTACTGCCGCGTGGCGAAGGCGTCGCCCTCGGGGGCCGGCAGCGCCCTGCGGTCCAGCTTCCCGTTCGACGTAAGCGGATACGCCTCCATCCACACGTACGCCCACGGCACCATGTACCCCGGCAGGCGCTCGGCGAGATGGGCCTTCAGCGCGTCCACGGCGACCGGCTCGCCGGCCAGGTAGTAGGCGACCAGCCGCCGGTCGCCGGGCGCGTCCTCGCGCACCAGCACGACCGGGGCGCGCACGCCCGGGTGCTCCGCGAGCCGCGCCTCGATCTCGCCCGGCTCGATGCGGAAGCCGCGCACCTTCACCTGGAAGTCGGCGCGCCCCAGGTACTCCAGCTCCCCGTTCGCGCGCCGGCGCGCCCGGTCCATCGTGCGGTACATCCGGCCGCCCGGCGCCCCGAACGGGCAGGGGAGGAAGCGCTCCGCCGTCATCGCGGGGCGGCTCACGTAGCCCAGCGACAGCCCGTCACCCGCCAGGTAGAGCTCGCCCGCCACGCCGATCGGCAGGGGCTGCAGGTGCGCGTCGAGGACGTACGCCTGCGTGTTCGCCATCGGCATCCCGATCAGCACCTGGTCGGCGCCGCGCGGGACGAGATGGTAGGTGGAGTAGGTGGTGTCTTCGGTCGGGCCGTAGACGTTGCCGACCTTCTCCACCGTGCCCAGCGCGTACAGCCCCTGCGCCAGCGCGCCCGGCAGCGCCTCGCCGGCCATGTTCAGCGTCTTCAGGCACGCCGGGATGCCGCCGCTGTGCAGCAGCTCCGCCGCCGCGCTGGGCACCATGCTGGCGTACACGACCTCCTCCTCCAGCTCCGCCAGCTCCAGCGCGTTCTCCACCAGCACCAGCTTCCCGCCCCACGCGAGCGTGCCGAAGATCTCCGCGACACTGACGTCGAAGCTGACCGACGTGGAGAAGAGCACCGACCGGCGCTCCTCGTCGGTCACGATCTCCCGCAGCCAGTACAGCAGGACGACGACGGAGGAGTGGCGGATCATCACCCCCTTCGGCCGCCCGGTGGACCCGGAGGTGAAGATGACGTGCGACAGGTTCCCGGGGACGGCGCCGCTCTCCGGCGCGTCCGCGGATTCCGCCGCGATGACGTCGCGC
>DASWMA010000644.1:0-4793 GCA_036399995.1 Longimicrobium sp.
CCGCTCCCGACATCGTTCCACACCCCCGCTGGCTGTCCCCTGTCCCCTGTCCCCTGTCCCCTATTCCCTGGTCCTTTTCGCACGACGTATCCAATCCCGTGACAGCGCCGTTACACCGGGCCGATACAATCCCTCCGACCCACAAGGAGGTGAGCCTTGCCGACCGCTTCAGCGACGCCGCACATTGGCGCGTTCAACCAGTTGATCGGGGCATCCGGCTCCGAGCGGACCGACGCGCCCAAGATGATCAACGCCCACATCCTGGTGGTCGACGACGAGCCCGACATCTCGGCGCTGGTCGCCTATCACCTCGCGCGCGAGTCGTACCGCGTCCGCACCGCCTCCAGCGGCCCCGAGGCCATCCGCGCCGCCGAGGTGGAGCGGCCCGACCTGGTGATCCTGGACCTGATGCTCCCCGGCATGTCCGGCCTGCAGGTGCTGGAGGAGCTGCGCAAGCGGCCGGAGACGCAGGAGATCCCCGTGATCCTGCTGACCGCCCGGCGAGAGGAGCAGGACCGCATCACCGGCCTGAGCCTGGGCGCCGACGACTACGTGGCCAAGCCGTTCTCGCCGCAGGAGCTGATCCTCCGCGTGGGGGCGGTGCTCCGCCGCGTGCAGCAGGCGCCGCCGGCGGGGAAGGGGGGCAAGGTGGTGCGCGTGGGCCCTTTCACCGTGGACACCGGCGCCGCCCGCGCCGAGGTGGACGACCGCGAGCTGGACCTGACACCCACCGAGTACCGCCTGCTGCTCACGCTGATGGAGCGCCGCGGCCGCGTGCAGAGCAGGCGCCAGCTCCTCGAAGCGGTGTGGGAGGTCACGGCCAACATCGCCACGCGCACGGTGGACATGCACGTGCAGCGGCTCCGCAACAAGCTGGGCGACCAGGCCGAGTGGATCGAGACGGTGCGCGGCTTCGGCTACCGCTTCCGCACCGACCCGCCGCGGTGACGCCACCGGCAGACCATCGAAGGGCCGGCGAGAGTCCACACGCGACTCCCGCCGGCCCTTCGGTGTAGCAGGGAGGGACGTCGCGCGCCGGCACCCGTTGGCTCCGCCTGCGGATGCCCGTACTTTCGTACCTCGGACCCGGTACTTTCGCACTTTCGCACCTTCGCACCTTCGCACTTTCGCACTTTCGCACTCCCAGGCCGTGCAGCTTCGCGCAGACCAGAAGCTCTTCCTGAGCTACCTCGCCGTGATCGCCGCCGTGGTGGTGGCGCTCACGCTGGGCGTGGGGTCCATGCTGCGCAAGCAGCTCACCGCCATCGTGGCCGACGACCTCACGCGCGAGCTGGCGCTGGTGCGCACGCTCGAAGAGCGCAGCCCCTCCATCGGCCCCGACTCGCTGGCCGACTGGCTGGGCAGCATCACCCGCCGCCGCATCACCATCATCGGCCCCGGCGGCGTGGTGCAGGGCGACTCGGAGAAGGACGGCGCCGAGCTGGCCCGGATGGAGAACCACGGCCACCGCCCCGAGGTGGAGGAGGCGCTCCGCGGCCAGGTGGGCGAAGACGTGCGCGTGAGCTCCACCATCGGCGCCGAGTACCTGTACCTGGCCGTCCCCGCGTCGAACGGGCTGGTGATCCGCGTCTCCGTCCCCCTGCGCGAGGTGAACCGCGCCGTTACCCGGGTGCAGCGCGGGATCTTCGGGGTGGGGGTGATCGCGCTGGTGCTCACCGGCCTTCTCTCCTTCGGCTTCAGCCGCGTGGTCACGCACCCGCTGCGGCAGATCGCCGGCGCCGCGCGGGCGATGGCCGCGGGCGACCTGGCCCAGCGTGCCCGCACCCGCGGCCGCGACGAGCTGGCCGAGATGGCCGACGCGCTCAACATGCTCGCCGGCGAGCTGCAGCGCCGGCTGGGCCAGCTCGAAGGCGAGCGTGCCGAGATGTCGGCTCTGATCGACGCCATGAGCGAAGGAGTGATCGCGGTGGACCCACAGGGGCGCGTCCGCCGCGCCAACCCGGCCGCGCGGCGGATGTTCTCGCTGAGCGCAGACCCCCGCGGCATCACCCCCGAGGCGGTGGCGCGTCGGCAGGGCTTTCTCGACCTGGTCTCCAACGTCCTTGGGGGCGACGCGATCCCCGCCACCGAGCTTACGGTGGACGGGCGGAGCCTGCTCGCCACCGCCCAGCCCCTGCCCGGCGGGGGCGCGGTGATGGTGTTCCTGGACGTCAGCCAGCTGCGGCGGCTCGAGGGGGTCCGCCGCGACTTCGTGGCCAACGCCTCGCACGAGCTGAAGACGCCGCTCACGGTGATCCGCGGCTTCAGCGAAACGCTGCTGGATCCCGACCTTCCGCCGGAGCTGCGCCGGCAGTTCGCCGGCACGGTCAAGATGAACGCCGAGCGGCTGCAGCACATCGTGGACGACCTGCTCGACCTGTCGCGCCTGGAGTCGGGCGGGTGGCGCGTGCAGCCCGAGATCGTCTCCGTGGCCGACATCGCGCGCGACGCGTGGTGCGGCTTCCGCGACGCCGCCGGGCGCAAGCAGGCGCGGTTCAGCGTCGACGTCCCGCCCGACGCCGAGTACGCCTGGGCCGACCCGGCCGCGCTCCGCCAGGTGCTCAGCAACCTGTTCAGCAACGCGCTCCGCTACATCCCGGAAGGCGGCGCCATCCAGGTGCGCGCCCACACCGCGGCCTCGCGCATGCTGGAGAGCGGCCGCCGCGCCGAGGCCGACCCGGCGTCGCCCGCGCACCCGTGGCTCTGCGTCGAGATCGCCGATACCGGCGCGGGGATCCCCTCGGCGCACCTGCCGCGCATCTTCGAGCGCTTCTACCGCGTGGACCCCGGCCGCTCGCGCGAAGAGGGCGGCACCGGGCTGGGGCTGGCCATCGTAAAGCACATGGTGGAGGGCCACGGCGGCACCGTCCAGGCGGAAAGCCAGCTCGGCCGCGGCACCACCATCCGCTTCACCCTTCCCACCCCCGAGCACGAGCCGCACGACGACGAGCCCACCGCTCCGCCATTCACCGCCAGCGAGCCGGTCTCCGCCGACTGAACGCTCCATCCAGACCCGAGCACCGAACTCGAGGCTCCGCGTCAGGCGACGCGGGGCCTCTCCGCCGTCGGGCGTTGCGGCGGCGCTCATCCTGCCGAGGATGACGGATCGGTAACGTGCGCGTATCGGAGTTACCGTTCCGTTACGCGCTCGTGATTCCCCAACGGGCTTCGGCGCGTAACATGCCGCGTCCCGCCGCGGGACCGATCCCGAGACGGACCTCACCCGACACACGGAAACGCTCCGAATGCCGAGCCGACGCACGCGCGTGCTGGCCGTTACATCCGCCTGCCTGCTGGCCGTCCCTCTCCACGCCCAGCAGGCGCCCGCCGGCGTGGTGGTGAAGAGCGGCGCGGTCGAGATCCAGATCGGCGGCCGCGTACAGACGCAGTTCAGCACCTCCACGGTCGACACCGTGCCCGCCACCGACCTGGAGCTGCGGCGGCTGCGGCTGGAGCTGCTGGTGAAGCTGAACGACGTGGTGAGCGGCCGCCTCCAGCCCGACTTCGCCCCCGGCAACCGTGTGGTGATGAAGGACGCCTGGATGCGGATCACGCTCGACCCCGCGTTCAGCATCCTGGCCGGCCAGGCGCACCGTCCCTTCTCGCCGATCCCCATCACCAGCAGCACCCGCATCCTTCCCATCGAGCGCGGCGTGCGCATCCGCGGGCTGACCGGCGCATTCGACGAGTACAACCTGGTAAGCGAGCTGGGCTACTCCGAGCGCGACGTGGGGCTGCAGGTGCTGGGTGCGCCGAAAGGGGCGCCGCTGGGCTTCACCTACCAGGCCGGCTTCTTCAACGGCCCCGCACGGGCGCGTGCGCGCGACCGCAACACCTACCAGCTCGCCGCCCGCGTCACCGCCACCCCGGTGAAGAACCTGCGCATCGGCACGGCGTGGAGCAGCCTCGACTTCGTGCGCACCTCCACCACGCCGGGCGGCACGGTGGACGTGCGGCGCGGCAACGCCTACGAGGTCGACGTGGAGTACGGCGCCTACGACCGCCCCGGCGTGCACGTGGTGGCCGAGACCACCTACGGCGACTTCCAGCCCTTCACGGGCGCCCGGTTCTTCGGCGCGCAGGGGTGGCTGGCGTACCGCACGCCGGAGCTGGGCGGGAAGATCAAGGCCGTGGAGCCGCTGGTGCGCGCCAGCTACGGCGACGCCAACGTGAACGACCGCCCGGTCGGCAACCCGGGCGGGCTGCTGCTGACGCCGGGCGTCAACCTGTACCTGGGCGGCCTGAGCCGCGTGATGTTCAACTGGGATTTCTGGAACCCGCTGGAGGGAGAGAGCCACAACAGCTTCAAGACCCAGTTCCAGGTCGCATTCTGATCGCATTCCGCTCGACGCCCTGCATCCCGGCACCGGCACGTCCGGCGAGTCGCTGCAGCCCGGCGCTCGCGCTGAGTATCGAAATTTTCTCGCGGAGGTGCACGCCGCTCGCGCGCCACTCGCGGCGTGCTCGAACCTCCTTGATGACGTAGTTCGCAGTTGACGTCCCGCGCGCTTGAACCTCTCGTTCGGCGCGTGGCAGCGGGCCCATCACAGCCGCGCCGCAGCCAACTGCGGCGATCGGGTGAAGCATGCCGCAGCACCGTGGGCGGGCTGCCAGCTTTGGTTGCACGCGGGGTGCGGATGATTTCCTTCCAGCACGTTTCGATGATGGATTGAGCAACGTCTTCCCGTGCATGAGGTTGACGTGGGTTGATCGCAGGTTGCTCATGGAATCTGTACCCCCGTTGGCCGCTTTCTCACGGGGGCTTCTCCCGCCGCCGCCGGCCCATTACCGTT
>DASWMA010000645.1:0-2917 GCA_036399995.1 Longimicrobium sp.
TGCTGCCCGGCGGCGGGATCCCGGCGTGCGTGAAGACGCTGAACTTCGCCGGCGAGGCGCTGCCGGGCGCGCTGGTGCAGGGGCTGTACGCGCTGGGCACGGTGGAGAAGGTCGGCAACGTCTACGGCCCGACCGAAGACACCACCTACTCCACCTACCACCTCGTCCCGCGCGGCGTGGACCAGGTGCTGATCGGCCTGCCGAAGTCGAACTCGCAGGCGTACGTCCTCGACGCGCACCTCCGGCCCATGCCGATCGGCGTGGCCGGCGAGCTCTACCTGGCGGGTGACGGGCTGTCGCTCGGCTACGTGCGCCGCCCCGCGATGACGGCGGAGCGCTTCCTCCCCTGCCCGTTCGGGGCGCCGGGCGGCCGGATGTACCGGACCATGGACCGGGTGCGCCGGCACGCGAACGGCGAGCTGGAGTACCTGGGCCGCGCCGACTTCCAGGTGAAGGTGCGCGGCTTCCGCATCGAGCCGGGCGAGATCGAGGCGCGGCTCGCCGAGCACCCGGGCGTGCGCGCTCCCATCGTCCTCGTCCGCGAGGATGCGCCCGGCGACCAGCGGCTGGTCGCGTACTACCTGGGGGACGCGCCGGTGGCCGTGGACGCGCTGCAGGCGCACCTTGCCGACCGCCTGCCGGGGTACATGGTGCCGGCGGCGTACGTCTGGCTCGAGGCGTATCCCCTCACCCCCAACGGGAAGGTGGACCGCAGGGCGCTCCCCGCCCCCGAGGGCGACGCCTACGCCACGCGGCACTACGAGGCGCCCGTGGGCGAGGTCGAGGAGGCGCTGGCCGGGATGTGGGCGGAGCTGCTGGGCGTCGAGCGGGTGGGGCGCCGCGACCACTTCTTCGAGCTGGGCGGCCACTCGCTGCTGATCGTGCGGCTGATCGAGCGGATGCGGCAGCGGGGGCTGCGGGCCGAAGTCGGAACGTTCTTCACCACCCCGGTCCTCGCCGAGCTGGCCGCGGCCACCCGCCGCATCGAGGAGGTGCGCATATGATCTCGTCCGCCCTGCTCGAACGGCTCCGGGAAGGGAACGTCCACCTCTCGCTGGACGGCGAAGAGCTGGTCGTCCGGACCGCGGGAGAAACGCTCTCCCCCGAGCTGATCGCCCTGCTGCGCGAGAACAAGCCCGCCCTGCTGGAGCTGCTCCGGTCGAACACGTACGCGGCCCTGGTCGCCGACCGCGCTCCGCTGATCGACTTGAGCGACGAGGAACGCCGCGCGATCGCCGCGGGGGTCGACGGGGGGGCCGACAACGTCCAGGACGTGTACCCGCTGGCGCCGCTGCAGGAGGGGATCCTCTTCCACCACCTGCTGGCGAAGGAGGGCGACCCGTACCTGATGCCGACGCTGTACACCTTCGAGCGCCGGGAGGAGCTGGAGGCGTACGTGGCGGCGCTGCAGGCGGTGATCGACCGGCACGACATCCTGCGCACCGCGGTGGTGTGGGAGGGGGTGCCGGAGCCGGTGCAGGTGGTGTGGCGCCGCGCACGGCTCAAGGTGGAAGAGGTGGAGCCGGACCCGGCGGAGGGTGACGCCGCGCAGGCGCTGTGGGCGCGGTTCGACCCGCAGCGCACCCGGATCGACGTCCGGCGCGCGCCGCTGATCCGCGCCGCCACCACGCACGACGCGGCGGCGGGGCGCTGGGTGCTCCTCCTCCAGAAGCACCATCTGATCGTCGACCACACCTCGCTGGAGATGCTGCTGGAGGAGATCCACGCGCACCTGCAGGGCCGCGAGGCGGAGCTTCCCGCCCCGCTCCCCTTCCGCAGCTTCGTGGCGCAGGCGCGGCGGGGCGCGAGCCCGGCCGAGCACGAGGCGTTCTTCCGCACGCTCCTGGGCGGCGTGGAGGAGCCCACGGCGCCGTTCGGGATGCTCGACGTGCGGGGCGACGGGTCGGGGATCGAGACGGCGCGGCTGCAGGTGGAGCTCGAGCTCGAGGCCCGGCTGCGCTCGCGGGCGCGGGCGCTGGGCGTGAGCCTGGCGAGCGTGTGCCACCTGGCGTGGGGGCAGGTGTTGGCGCGGGCGACGGGGCGCGACGACGTGGTGTTCGGGACGGTGCTCTTCGGCCGGATGCAGGGGGGCGAGGGCGCCGACCGGGTGATGGGTCTGTTCATGAACACGCTCCCGGTGCGCGTCCGCGTGGGCGCGCAGGGGGCGGAGGCGAGCGTGCGGGAGATGCACCGGCAGCTCGCCGAGCTGCTGCGGCACGAGCACGCGTCGCTGCCGCTGGCCCAGCGGTGCAGCGGCGTGGAGGCGCCGGCCCCGCTGTTCACCTCCCTCCTCAACTACCGCTACCAGCAGGCCGGGGGGAACAAGCCGCGGCCGGAGGCGAAGGGCGGGGTGCGCAAGGCGCGCCCGGTCCGCTCCGAGGTGCGCACCAACTATCCGCTCGAGCTGTCGGTGGACGATTTCGGCAGGGCGCTGTCGGTGCTGGCGCACGTGTCGCCGTCGGTGGGGGCGGCGCGGGTGTGCGCGCTGATGCACCGCGCACTCGAGACGCTGGCGGAGGCGCTGGAGACGGCGCCGGAGCGCGCCGTGGGGATGCTCGACGTGCTCCCGGAGGCGGAGCGGCGGCGGGTGGTGGAGGAGTGGAACCGGACGGAGGCCGGGTACCCGCGCGACACGTGCCTCCACGAGCTGTTCGAGGCGCAGGTGGCCAGAACGCCGGGCGCGGTGGCGGTGGTCTCCGGCGGCCGCGCGCTGACGTACACGGAGCTGAACGAGCGCGCCAACCGGCTCGCGCACCGGCTCCGCGAGTCGGGGGTGGGGCCCGAGCAGCGGGTGGGGATCTGCGTGGAGCGCAGCCCCGAGATGGTGGTGGCGATGCTGGCGGTGCTCAAGGCCGGCGGCGCCTACGTCCCCCTGGACCCCGCCTACCCGGCCGAGCGGCTGCGCTACGTGGTGGCC
>DASWMA010000646.1:0-2486 GCA_036399995.1 Longimicrobium sp.
GAGGTCGACCGCGCCGGCCAGGCTCGGCACGCTGGCGGCGAGGTCCAGGATCGGCTTGGCGGCGAGCCCCGGCACCGACGTGCTGCCCACGTGCTCGATCGCGAGCACCCGCTCGCCCAGCACCGCCCGCAGCCGCGCCGCCTCCCGCGCGAACAGCGCGGCCCACGCGGGCTGATACGGCACCACGCGCACGACCGTGCGATCCAGTCCCAACACGGCCGGGTCGATGTTGGGCGAGAGATCGTCCTCGCTCACCAGGACCTTCGCCGTTGAAGTCCGCGAAGGCGGACTGCGTGCCGTTCTAGCCGCGAGTTCACTCGCATCTTCCCAGTTTGGCCCGTCCCCTCAGATCCAGCGGGACGAGGGGCGTGTCGGCGTCTACTCCCCGAATTCGATGTACTCCACCGGCACCGCGTCCGTCAGCCACACGCCGTTCTCGGAGCGGAAGAACAGGCGCCCGTCGCGGTGCATGCGCCCGGCGGCGATGGTGAGCACCACCGGCTTCCCATGCCGCTGGCCCACGTTGCGCGCCGTCGCCTCGTCCCCTGAGAGGTGGACGTGCGCACGCGCCGCGGAGTGGAGGCCGCTCTCGCGGATCGACTCGACGAAGCGCGAGGCGGTGCCGTGGTAGAGCTGCTCGGGCGGCGTCTGCGGCTCCAACCCCAGCGCCACGTTCAGCGAGTGGCCCTGGCTGGCGCGGATGCGGGTGCCGTCGGGGCTCAGCGCGAACCGCTTCTTGTCGTTCTCGGCCACCACGCGCTCCAGCGTCGCGCGGTCGATCCGCACGCCGGCGCCGGCCGCGCCGGCCAGCAGTTCGTCCACGTCGGCCCATCCCGCCTCGTCCAGCCGCAGGCCGATGTGACCGGGATCGTGCCGCAGCACCAGGCTCAGGAACTTGCTGACGCGCACCAGCGAGGAATCCATACGGTCTCCAGGTGATTACGGTTGCAAGGATGGCCCGGCGCCAGGCTCAGGGAACGTGCGGATGCCCGGCGAGGCGCCCGCTCATCGCTCCACGTGCCCCTGGTGCACGTCCGCCGCGGCCGGTGCGGCCCGGCCCGTGTAGCGGACGAGGACCCGCACCGAGTCGGCGCGGGGCCAGGGTCTCCAGCGCTTGAACCACACGTGCGTGGGCCGCGAGCCGAACACGGCCTGCACGGCGGGCGCGGCCTTCAGCGTAAGCACCACGTGGTCGCCGCGTGCGCGCACCGTCACCTGTCTCGGCACGCGCGGCGGAGGCTGGGCCTGGTGCGCGTGTGCGTGCGCGTTCGGCCGCTGCTCGCAGAGGCAGATGCGCGACGGCGCCAGCAGGCGCTCCAGCGGCGTGCCGGCGGTGCCGCCGGCATCGGTGGTGAAACGGTGCGCGCTGATCGAGTACCGCTCGGGCGAGGGTACCTCCACCGACCACCCGTAGTCGAGCCGCGACGTGACGCCCCGCGGCGGGGGCGGCTCGGAGCCCTGCCACCCGCTGGGCATCACGAACACCGCGGAGTCGTCGGCCACCACCGCGCTCACACCGGCAGCCCACGGTCCCCGCGGCCCGCCGCAGCCACCCAGCGCCGCCGCCAGCACCACGCTCCAGGCCAGCACCGCACCCCGCATCGTCCGCCCGGAACGGCAGAGGTGATCAAGGGCGACCCACCGGAACGCCCCGGCGCACGGACGGCCAAGCCTGGCGTGCTCGCGCGACGAATGCCCGAACCGGCTCACGGAGGCGGGCCCGAGAGCCGTGGATCGTCCACCCGCGGGAGCACCCGGAGCGAGAGGAGAGTGAGGTCGAAGTACGGCGCGCCGTTCATCGTCAGCCGCATCTCGCGGAACCAGCGCACGCCGCCGGCCTCCATCACGCCGCTCAGCCACACGTCCTGCCGGACCGGGGCGCCGCCCGACGGA
Organism: Longimicrobium sp.; assembly: GCA_036399995.1. Taxonomy (GTDB): domain Bacteria; phylum Gemmatimonadota; class Gemmatimonadetes; order Longimicrobiales; family Longimicrobiaceae; genus Longimicrobium. Next base: position 1,894 of record DASWMA010000646.1, read on the forward strand.
TCCCGCACCAGGGTCCGGAGGTGGGCCAGCCGGCCGCCGGCGTCCACGTACACCTCCACCGGCGGCCGGCCCGGCTGCTCGGCGCGGAAGCCGGCCTGCCCCAGCGAGTCGGGCGCGATGGCGGTGAGCGTGACGCCCGGCGCGCGGAGGGGAACCAGGCGCATCACGTCGTACAGGTAGAACTCGTCGCGCTCGCTGGCCAGCATGGCGGGCGGCATCGGCTGGAACTGCGTGCCGCTCACGATCCACCCGCGCGGCGCGGCCACCACCAGCGCGCGCGTGCTCGCCGGCCCGCGGGTCACGTCGTAGGTGGCGACCACGGCGGTGTCGGGCGGCTGGATGGCCCACTCGCCGGCGATGCGCACCGTGCGCCCGCCCGCGTGCACGGTCGCGTTGCCGCTCCACGCCAGCGCACGCGTGGCGGTGAGCGCGCTTGCGCCGCCCGCCTGGGCGATGGCGCGCGCGAGCAGCGCCCGCGGGCTCGCCGCCGCCGGGCTGCGGGCGGTGGCGCACGCCCCCGCCGACAGCGCGGCGATCGAAAGGATGAGGGCGGCTTGAACGATTCGCATGTCGGATAGAAGTCTGAGGAAGAG
>DASWMA010000647.1:0-13090 GCA_036399995.1 Longimicrobium sp.
CAGCACGGCCACGAACGCAAGCAGACGACGCATGGGGGAAGAATCCTGGGCCTGGGGTTCGATCGATCATCGCACGCCCACAACGTCCCACCGCGCCGTGGCGTGACGGGCGGTGCGCTCGATTGCCCCCCCCCCCGTTGCGTGCTGACGCTCACTCGCCGGCGGGCGGGCGATACGGCGCGTCGGAGCGAGGCGCGTTAGGGAGCTGCGCGTCGAGCGACTGGCGGTAGCGGATGCACCCGCGCATGAACTCCGGCCACACGGGCACGGTGGGAAGCGGATCCGTCTTCTCGGGAAGCAGCGCCCAGAGCGTGGGGTGGTGCCAGCACAGCTCGTGGCCGGTGGTGTCGCGGTGCGCGCGGATCCCGTCGCGCAGCCGCCGCGCCTCGGCGATCAGCTGCTCGCGCGTCATCCCCTCCAGGTCTTGATCCACGGATCCCTCGCTGGTCATGGCCGCGTATCGGGCGTGCGCCGCACCTGGTGCTGGCTGGCCATGAACAGCGCTCCGCCGGCGCCCTCGATCTCGTACTGGATCACCGCGCCCGAGGCGTAGCCCTGGCGGATGCGCCCGGTGCCGCGCGGGGTGGCCACCTGCTCTCCCTTGCGGAAGTGGAACACCTCGCCGGCGCCGGGCTCGTCCAGCAGGCGCAGGCCGTTCTGCCAGTGGATGTGGAACGGCCCCGTGCCGTGCACCTGCACCACCGCGCCCTCGGGCGACGCGGCGAACATGGTGGTGCCGCGCGGCGCGAACGCGTAGGCGCCGGCCGGCATCGCCCGCAGCGCGGTGGTGTCGTACCGCTCGCCGGTGGCGAAGTACCAGGTGCCCTGCACCACGGTGATGTGCTCGTCCACCGGGTGCGTATGCGGCGGCACGATGGTGCCCGGAAGCTCGCGGATACGCATCACGAACGGGCCGGCTGAATCGGGGTGCCCGTACAGGATCTCCACGTCGCCGCTCATCGGCCCCAGCGGCACGATTCGCGGCGACCGCGCGCCGGCTTCCGCGGCCGCCGGGGCCGCGCCCGTCGTCGCGGCGAGGGCGGAGCGCGTCTCGCCCGTGGCGGCGGCGCGCGTTCTGCCGCCGGTGCAGCCGAGCACGGGGATCACGCAGATCACGAGCAGTGCGCGCGCCCTGTCCATCGCTCCTCTCCCCGAAATCGGTTCAGCCGGTGCCCAGGCGGTCCCTGAGCCGCTGGATGCAGCGCAGCACCTCGTCGCGGTTCTTCGCGCTGCTGATCCAGCGCGGCAGCCGGCTCACGATCGAGCGGTTAGCCCACCCCCAGCGGGGGGCGGCCACGCGCTCGCGCAGCTCCGCGCGCACGTAGCGCTCCAGGTAGTCCAGGTGCGCCGCGTTCCGCGCCAGCAGCGTCTCGCCGCAGCAGGGCGTCTCCAGCCACAGCCGCAGCCCGTCCGGGCTCCCGGCGCGGCGGAAGAAGCCGAGGTGCGAGAAGCTCGCCGTGTAGCCGCAGTGCGGGCACACCAGCCGGTAGCGGTGGGCGGAGCCGGCCGGGTGCTCCGCCATCTCCCGCATCACTGCGCGCCGGCCGCAGCGGGGGCACACGACCAGCGTTTCGCCGCCGAACGCGTCGGCGGTCTCGCCCCGGCTCACGAAGCGCTCGCCGCCCATCTACTCCGCGCGCACCGGCCGGCGGGCGGCCACGATCTCGGCCACGGCGCGGTCGCCCGCGTGCGGCGAGCTCGCGAGGCCCTGAACCACGCCGTCGATGTCGGCCGCGGAGCGGTTCTGGCTCATCTTCCACTTCCCCTCCAGCCGCGTGATCTCGATCTCCACCCCCACGATCGCGCGATGCAGCCCCTCGATGTACTGCGCGGGCGCGTCGCTCACCGCCCACGGCTGCTCGCGCCCGGCCTCGTGCCGCGCGGTCAGCTCGTGCAGGTGCCGGCGGAGGAAGCCGGCGTCGTCCACGAAGCGGAGCGCGCCGTAGACGTGCACGGCCACGTAGTTCCAGGTGGGCACCACGCGCCCGTGCTCGGCCTTGGCGGCGTACCACGCGGGGGTGACGTAGGCGTCGGGGCCCTGGAAGATGACCAGCGCCTCGGCCGCCGTCACCGCCTGCCGGTGATGCGGGTTGGCGCGCGCCACGTGCCCCTGCAGCACGCCGTGCGCCCCGCGCGTGCGGTCCAGCACCAGCGGCAGGTGCGTGGCGAACAGCCCTTCGCCGCCGTGCGTGACCAGCGCGCCCAGCGGGTGCGCCTCGATGAAGCCGAGCATCACCTCGGGGCTGTGCTCGGCGTTGGACGGCGGGATGTACATGCGCGTGCGGGGCAGAGGGCGGATCACCGGTCCGCCATGTGACAGAATACCGCGAATCGGCCCGTGCGTCCCTCGACCCGCCCAACAGCAGGTTTCACACGGAGGGAGCGGAGGAAACGGAGGAACGGCAACAGTCCTCCGTTTCCTCCGTTCCCTCCATGTGAAACTCCTTTACAGGCGTCAGAATGGACGATCGTCGGCGGAATCCGGGACGGGACCGCCTGGTCCACGGGACGGCTTTTGGGAAGATACGAGGAGCGTGGCCCGATGCGAAGAGACGCGCGCTCCATCTCGACTACAGCGTGAGCCGCACTCCCGCGTTGATCACGCGGCCCTCCAGCGGCGCCCACACGTCGGTGGTCCAGCGCCCCTCGGCGGAGCGGGCGGGGAGAACGAGGGGATCGTAGCGCGTCTGCCGCACGTCCAGCAGGTTCTCGAGGTTGATGAACACGCGGGCCGGGCCCAGGTGGCGCTCGGCCAGCAGCCCCAGGATCAGGTACGGGCGGCTCCGGTCGCGATACGGGTTCTCTTCCAGCGCCTGCCGGCCCGTGTAGTAGATCTCCAGCCCCACGCGGCCCTGGTCTTCCGCCTCCCACATCCCCACCATCCCCAGCGCATGCCGCGGTGTGAGCGGCACCTCGCGGCGGCCGGCGCCGGCGGGGTCGTCTTCGCGCGAGCGGATGAAAGTGTGCGTCGCGGTGACGTGGAAGGGCTCGCGGTGCCAGCGGGCCAGCAGCTCGGTGCCCCAGGTGCGGGTGGGGCCCGTCGCGTTCACCAGCTCCAGCACGCCCGGCGCGGCGGTGCTCTCCACCAGCCGCAGCGCGTGCCTGGTGCGCGAGCCGAAGAGGGTGGCGTTCACCTCCAGCGCGCCCAGGCTGCGGCCCACGTCGAGCGACGCGGTGGTCGCGCGCTCGGCCTCCAGGCTGTCCGAGAGCGGGCGGACGCGCGACAGGCCGATCGCCTCGGTCTCTTCGGTGAAGGGCGTGGGGGCGAAGTAGCCGGTGCCGACGGAGCCGCGCACCGTCCACCCGGCGGGGCGCAGCAGCAGCGACAGACGCGGGTTGAGGAAGGTGCCGTACTCGCTGTGCCGGTCGGCGCGCCCTGCCAGCGACAGGGTGATCCACTCCGCCGGCTCGTACTCTTCCTGCGCGAAGAGCGACGGGGTGGTGTAGGTGTAGTCGAAGCCCTCCACGTCGTCGGCACGGTAGCGCTCGGCCTGCAGCGCGGCGCCCAGCACCCAGGTGTGCCCGCCGCCCGTGCCCGAGAAGGCGGCCTCGGCGAAGCCGGTGGAGTGCAGGTCGTCTTCCCTCACGCCGCCGAAGCCGTGGGCGTGGCGCTGCGCCATGGCCGACGCGCGCACCGCCAGCAGCCGGTTGCCGCCGAACAGGAAGCGGCCCACGGCGCCCACGTCGCCGCGGCGGGTCTCCAGCGTCTCCGGAAACTCTCCGGTGGGAACGCGCCCGCCGCCCTCCCGGTTTTCCACCGTCGCGCCGGCGGTCACGAAGACGGAGCGGCCGGCGCCGGTGCTCCAGAACAGGCGCGGGCGCACAACGGCGCGCCGGTAGCCGGGCATGTCGGTCCAGCGGTCGCCGTCCACGTCCGCCCGGGCCTGCCGGTGCAGGCTGGCGAGCAGCGAGTAGCCCCACGCCTCCGAGAGCGGCGCGGCGGCGAAGCCCACCACGTCGGTCCCATTGCGCGTGGTCTGGTTCAGCAGCAGCTCGCGCTCGGCCTCGTCCCCCGGCCGGCGCGATACCAGGTTCACCACGCCGCCCAGCGCCGACGAGCCGTAGAGCGCCGAGGCCGCGCCCTTGATCACCTCCACCTGCCCCAGGTCCATGGGGGGAATCTGCAGCAGCCCCAGCGCGCCGCTCTGGCCGCCGTACAGTGGCAGGCCGTCGGACAGGATCTGCGTGTAGCGGCCGGCCAGCCCCTGCACGCGCACGCTGGCGCCGCCCAGCGACGGGCTGGTGGTCTGCACCCGCAGCCCCGAGGTCTCGTTCAGCATCATCGAGACGTCGCCCGGGGTCATCATCATCTTCTCCTCCACCTCCTCGCGGGCGAGGACTTCCACGCGGGTCGGCTCGTCCTCGATCCGCCGGCCGGTGCGGGTGGAGGTCACCACGATCGCCTCGATCTCCTCGGCGCCTTCCTCCAGCTCCACCGTGACGGCGGTGTCCTGCCCCGCGCGGAGGGAGAGGGTCAGTGTCTGCACCTCGAAGCCCAGCTTGCGCACGGCGAGCGTGCGATCGCCGGGCGCGAGCGTCACGACGGCCACGCCCGCGGAATCCGTTTGCGCGGTGGCAGAATCGGCGCGGATGGTGGCACCCGGCACCGGCGCGCCCTCCGCGCGGACGGTGACGGTCACGCGGGCGCTCTCCTGCGCCGCCGCCGGGCGCGAGAGGGTGAGGCAGAGGAGCACGAGCGCAGCGCTGCCTGCGATCAGGCGGGCCGCGCGAGATATGGATGACATCACGCTGGTTCGTACACGTGGAGATGGATCGGTCATCCCGCCGTTCTATCCCCCCATGCGGTGGCGCGCAAGGGAGGCGCGCCCGGCTTCATCGCGAATCCGCAACGTTGGTGGATGCGCCGGCACCGCTGATGGTCACACGGAGCAACGGAGGAAACGGAGAACTGCACGCGCGGCGCAGTTCCTCCGTTACCTCCGTTGCTCCGTGTGATCCCTGCTGTTCGCGGTTTTGGGATCGTGGTCTCACCCGCCGCTCGGCTCGCGCACCGAGGCGATCGCCTGGCGCAGCACATCGGCCGAGCGGTCGAAGGCGGCGCGCTCTTCGGGCTCCAGGTCGGGCGCGATCACCTGCGAGGCACCGTCGGCGCCCACGATGGTGGGGAGCGAGAGGGCCACGTTGCGCACCCCCAGCGCCCCGTCCTGCACGCGTGACACGGTGAGGATGCGGCGCTCGCCGCGTAGCATCCACCGCAGCAGCGCGGCCGTCACCAGGCCGATGGCGTGGTTGGTGGCGCCCTTGCGCTGGATGATCTGGTAGGCGGAGGTCCGCACCTCGGTGGCCACGCGCTCCTCCATCTCCCGGCTCCACCCCGGCCACTGCCGCAGCAGGGTGCCGCCCACCATGGCGTTGGACCAGAGCACCACCTCGCTGTCGCCGTGCTCGCCCACCACCTGCGCGTGGATGGAGCGCGGGTCCAGGTTGAGCTCGCGCCCCAGCACCTGCCGCAGCCGCGCGGTGTCGAGCATGGTGCCGGTGCCGATCACCCGCTGCGCCGGGAGGCCGGACGCCTGCTGGAACTCGTAGGTGAGCACGTCTACCGGGTTGGTGACCACCACCACCACGCCCGGGTAGTCCACGAAGTGCCGCGCCAGGTCGCGGATCAGCGCCGCGTTGTCGCGGAGCAGGTCCAGCCGCGTCTCGTCCGGCTTGCCGCCGCGCCCGGCGGCGATCACCACGGCGCTGGTTTCCAGCATCTCCTGTGGCGGCGCGGCGCGCACCGTGGCTGCCGGGTAGAAGGGCGACCCGTGCGACAGGTCCATCGCCTCGCCCTCGGCCAGCCCCTCGCGCTTGTCGTGCAGCAGCAGCTCCTGCACCGCCCCTGTCTGCAGGGTGGAGATGGCCACGCTGGTGCCCACCCACCCCATGCCGATGATCCCCACCGAGACTTTCGCCGCCATTCGCACCGATCGTTCAGAGCCGCCGGCCGCTGGCCCCGAGATGGAGCCACCGACCGGCGGCGCGGTTCGTTCCGGCGCTCCGGCAGGATGCGGACCGGAGCGGGACGTCGGGTGGGAAGGGGTGGACGAATCGGGGGGGACGGGGCGGATGAATCCGCTGCAACAACGACACGAAGTCCGCCTTCGCGGACTACAGGCGATGGTGCGGCCGCGGTGATCGTGCACGGAAGCGAGCGTCCGCAGCGGCTATGAGGCCGGATCCAGCTGCCAGGGTCACGGCGGAGGGAGGGGACTGACTACTCCGGTGTTTCCGCCTGACGTGCATCGTGCAGGGTAGTTGCTTTCACGCCATTCGTTCGGCATTAGTGTCCGATGCCTGCCGGTGGCGAGAGTGTGAGCAGGTTTCGATTCGACCGGAGCATGAGCATCCAACCCGTATTCATCTCCTACGCACGCGACGCGAGCCGCGAGCACGCCCTGGCGCTGCACGGGGCGCTCGGCGGCCGTACGGCGTTCCTCGACACGGATGCGATCGCGCTGGGCGAGCGCTTTCCCGAGGCGCTGGTGGACGCGCTCTTCAACGCACGGGTGGTGGTGATCTTCGCCGAGCCCCACTACTTCATGCGCTGGTACTGCCTGCTGGAGTTCCGCATCGCCCGGACGCCGTTCCTGCGCGCAGCGGAACGGCCGGATGCAACGGCGAAGGACAAGGAGGATGCGCTTCGCGGCCTGGTGGTGGCGATGCCGCCGCGCGGCGTCGACCCGATGATGGAGCGCTTCCCGCCGCTGGTGCGCGCCCGCAACTGGCCGAGCGTGGACGACATCGAAGGGATCGCCGGGCTGGTTGAGGCCGAGCTGGCCGCGAACCCGCCTACCCTTCGCGACCGCTACGCCTCTGCGGCCGAAGCGGATGCCGCGCGGTCGTTCTTGCTGGAGGCCACGCGCCTCCCGCCGCCGCTCAAGATCGGCAACGTTCCGTTCGTCCCGCAGGTGGGGCTGCCGACTACCATCGCCGATGCGTTTGTTGGCCGCGCGGACGACCTGTGGCGCATCCACGACCTGCTCTGGACCGAGCGCGGCGACCCGGCCACCGCCGCGGGGCTCACCGGCTCCATCGAGGCGACCGGCGGGTTCGGGAAGACGCGCCTGGCGCTGGAGTACCTGTATCGCTTCGGCCCGCGCCATTTCCGCGGCGGCCTGTTCTGGATCAACGCCGAGAGCGACCCCGAGCTTCAGCTCTACGACGTGCTGCGAGCACTGAATCCCAACACTCCAGGGATCGACTCGGTTCGCCAAGTACCCGGCGGAGTACCAGTCGCCGTCGCTCACGCGATTCGTGCGCGGCCGGAAGATGCTTCCACGCCGCTGTTCATCGTCGACAACATCCCCGAGCCCCAACCTGACGAGCGACCGAAGCCTCTTCAGACCTGGTGTCCTGTGCTGGGCGAGATTCCCGTGTTGATCACCTCGCGCACTCGCGTCGCTTTAGGCGCGGGTGGCGGCGTGGTCGCCCTCCCCATCGAGGCTCTCGACCCCACTTCGGCTGTCGAACTGCTGACGACAGATACCCAGCGAGACCAGCTTGGAGACACCGAGTGGAGCGAGCTTGCGGAGTGGGTGGGACACCTTCCGCTGGCACTCGAGGTCCTGAACCGTCTTCTCCGCTCCGGGGAAATGACGCCGCGCGCGCTCCTGGATCTCAGCCGCGCGCAGAGGCCGAGCGCTGCGATCGACAAGGCGATGGAGTCGATCCGCACAGTGGTACCGGCAGGTGCGTTGCGCGGGATCTCCGAGGCGTTCTCCGCGTCGTACAACCTGCTGACTCCAGAAGAGCAATACGCCGCGCGGTTGATCGCCTGGATGGCGCCGGAGGCCGTCCCCACGTTCGTGGTCGACGCGTTCAGTCCAGAAATCTTCGCTTCCGGGGTGCGGACCAAGCTCCGAAACCGCTCCTTCGTGACGGAGGTACGCGACGGCTCCGGCGCCTTCTTTGGAACGATGCACCGCGTCGTTGCCGACTTCATCCGCGCACAATCCACAGCGCCAGAAGCGGAGATTGAGGTCGTTTCGGCGCTGCTGACGAGGCTCATGGAAGCCGCGCAAGGACAGGGCGCAGCTGGCTCGGCTCGGGTTCGCAAATGTGCTCCACTCGCTTCATCCGTCTTCAGCAATTGGATCGCGGGCCGCGCCGACGGGAATGGTGTCTTCGAAGCATGGGTTTTCGCGAACCGGGCGGGCATCACCTTGTGGCGATGCGGACATCTGGTCCTCGCGGGTAACCTCTTCGCATTACTAACATCTGTGTCGGAGAGACGGCTCGGGGAGGAGCACCCGGATACGCTGACCGCGATGGGCAACCTGGCTGCCACGCGGAGCGCCCGTGGGGATCATGCGGGAGCGCAGGAGCTAGAGGCGCGGGTGCTGGAGGCGAGGCGGGGCATCCTCGGTGAGGAGCACCCGCATACGCTGACCGCGATGAGCAACCTGGCTCGGACGCGGTGGGCCAGTGGGGATGATGCGGGAGCGCAGGAGCTACAGGAGCGGGTGCTGGAGGCGAGGCGGCGCATCCTCGGGGAGGAGCACCCGGATACGCTGACCGGGATGGGCAACCTGGCTCTCACACGGAGTGCCCGTGGAGATCATGCGGGAGCGCAGGCGCTACAGGAGCGGGTGCTGGAGGCGATGCGGCGCACCCTCGGGGAGGAGCATCCGGCTACGCTGACCGCAATGGGCAACCTAGCTACCACGCGGAGCGCCCGTGGGGATCAGGTAGATGCGCAGGAGCTACAGGAGCGGGTGGTGGAGGCGAGGCGGCGCATCCTCGGGGAGGAGCACCCAGCTACGCTGGCGGCGATGAACAACTTGGCTCACATGCGAAGGGCCGCCGGTGAGAACGCGGGAGCGCAAGAGTCTCCAAAGTAGCTTGGTGGCGAAACGTCTGTGCGCGGACGCCGGGCTCTCGCGTCGGGTGCAGAAGTGGAGCCCAATCGCCTGCCGCAATCAGACGGGAGGGAATCGGCCGGGTAGGCCGCTGAGCCCGGCGCGGGCCCCGCGCGTCAGCACCGATGCCACTTTCAGCGCGGCGTACGTGGCAGCCGTCCACCGCGGCCACGTTCAGCAGCGTTCCCGTCAGGTACGGCAGGGGTAGAGGCAGATACACCCAGAGGGCGGGGGCAGATGTCACGCGCAGCGTCGGATAGATCCACGCCGCCGTGGGAAATCCCGTGGAGCCAGTGATCGCGCAGAAGCACCCGTCCGTCGCATAGGCGTACGTGCCCCACAACACTGCCTGCGAGAGCACGGCCACCGCCACGGCCGCTACGAGCTTGCGAAGCTCCACCCGCGGCGCGGGCGGGTTGTTCCACACGCCCGCAGCCAGGCCCCGCATCCGCAACTCCACGGTGGGTACCGTCACTGGTACAGGGCGGTGGCCAGGAACTGCTCCACGGCCGCCTCCGTCTCACCCACGGGCCCAACTTCCTTGCCGTCGGGGGCGATCAGCCAGAACCAGTCGTACGATCCGCCGCCCAGGAAGTAGCGGTGCTGGCTCACCAGCAGGTGGCCGGCGTACTTGCCGCGGTAGAGCACGTCCAGGCTGTTCCCCGGCGCCACGAACCGCTCCTGGCCAGACGCCACGTCCACCGTGTGCACCGCCGCGGAGGTGGCCCACGCCGAGCTGAGGAAGTAGACCCACCGCCCGTCGGGCGAGAACATCGGCTTCTGGAAATCGGCCAGCGTCCGCTCGGGGTCGGTGGAGCCCCGGCCGCGCAGGATCATCCGCGGCTGGCTCCCGTCGATCCCCACCGTCCAGAGGGCGGTAGCCTGCCGCCACCCCAGCGCCGTCTCCACCGAATCGCCCGGCGTGGCGCGCACGAACACGACGTGGCGGCCGTCAGCGGACATCTGCGGCTGCGAGTCGAGCCCGAGCGCGGTGATCCGGCGTGGCGCGGTGGCGGGTGAGTGGCGATAGAACAGGTTGCCGTTCTCGGCGGTCACGCCCTGCGCGGTGAGCGCGCCGGGCCAGATCAGCGCGAACGGGAGCAGCCGGAGGAGTCTCATTCGGGAGTGGTTGAAGCGAGACGTGGAAGCTGGAGGTGCAACGCGCTCACGGGACCGTTCTCATCGTCCCCCGAGACGGGCCACGCGAGCATCGCGGCAGGAGTGAAACGCGGGAAGCGCCAGGGATCTGCCAGCGCCGCCGGACGCCCCGTCAGCCGCCGAAACGGGGATCGGGCTCCTGAAGAAGCCGCTCAATCCGGCAGCGGTTGTAACGCTGGAGGAGCACCGGGTAGAGGTTGAAGACGACGTTGCCGGCGGTGATCGCGAGTGCCCAGCCGTTCCACCCGATCCACCCCGCGTACGCCGCGGTGAACAGCCCCATCATCCCCAGCACCATGTGGTTGCGCTCGCCTTCGCGGGTGCGGGCGAGCCACTCGCGCGCCGAGGCGGGGTCGCGGACGGCGCGGTAGTGCGGGTCCAGCCGCCGCCCCCAGCGGTTGATCAGGTCGCCGTTGGTGGCGAAGCGCATGAAGATCCGCACGCCCACGGCCTCGTAGACGCGAGTGCCGGCGCGGCCTTCGTGGCAGCGGTAGAATGCCGGCGGAAGGAGCAGCGGCGCGAAGCAGGCGGCGACGGACAGCGCGAACCACGCCAGCGATGGAGCGAAGTCGCCAGCCGGGTAGTCGTACGGGCGCAGCGGGCCGAACACCGCGCCCCAGAACCGAAGCAGCGGTGCGATGCAGAACAGCGACATCGCGGCGATCACCGCGAAGTTCCCCCGCTCCACTGCGAGGTTCTTCGTCATTTCCGTCATGCGTGCGGCTTTCCGTGGCGGCTCGGAAGCACGGTCAACGGTCCGAGTCTGTAAATCAGACGCGCTCTGCCGCGTGCTCGCACGGGAGCCGGCGGACGAAGTCGCGCACCTCGTGCAGGTTGCCCACGCGGAGCGGGATCAGCCATGCGGCCTCGCCGCCTGCGAACCGGATCTCGGTGCGCCAGAGATGCTTCTGCCCCGACGTCCCTGACCTGGTGCACCACGCGCTCCAACTCCGCCCACGAAAGCCACCGCCCGTCGTTGCGCTCCAGCCCCTGCTCGGAGAAGAACTTTACCGAGCGAGCGGCCCCTGCGAGACAGCGCCGTCACCGCGCCGTACGTCCCCAGCATCATCACGCCGATCCCCAGCGGCACCGGCTCCACGCCGCCAGACAGGCCCATGGCGATGCTCAACACGCCCAGCGGCACCATGATCACCCCCAGCACGATCGACATCATGGGCTGCAGCTTGCGCGTCAGGGCCCGATCATCTCGCATTTCGTGAAGAAGTCGTTCCAGCGGAGGAAGTGGCCGGTGAGCGAGGTGACGCCCCGGTCGAGCTCCGTGGCGTCGCCGCCAGACCTCGCAAGCGCGTGGGCAGGCCGGGGTCACCGGCCTCGGACCGGTCCCCAGTCGGCGTGGCGCACGTAGCCGGTCCGCACCAGCCGCCACCCGGCGCCGGAACGCCGGAACACGTACGTCTTCCACTCCGTCCAGCCGGTCAACGAGCCGGTGGTGGCGTACTGCTGCGTCCTCTCGACCACAACACTGGCCGTGTCCGCATCGAGAAGGGCGCGGTCGATGCCGATCCACAGTGCAAAGGTGGAATCCGCGACAGGCGCGCCGACACGCGTGGTCCGCCCGATGATGCCGGCGACGGCCGAGTCGAGCGGCGTGCCGGAATGCCGCCAGAGAAGCCGGGTATCGGCGCGATGGAAAGGGATCACGGAGTCGGCGATCACGGACGCCACCACCTCCGCCAGGCCGGTGGTGTCGCCGCCGGCCTGCGCCCGCAGCGGCGCCGCTGCCGCCGCCGCGCAGAACGCAACCGACAGAAACCGTGCGAGTGTCCGGGTCATGCGATGCTCCAGGTGGGCTTCACGGCTGCCCGCGCGAGGGCTTGCCGGTACTCGTCGAAAAACGCGTCGGTGGGGCCGTCGAGCAGCTCCAGCGATTCCAGCGGCCGCACCAGCCAGTCTCCGCGGATGAAGCGGATGCCCACGTGAGTGCCGCGCGGGCTGCGCTCGGCCTGGATAGCGATGGCCGGGTACGCCACGTCGTCCTCGTGCAGCAGCACGCACCGGGGGAGCGCGATGTCGATCGGCGACGCTCCGCCCGGCCGGTCGCCGGGCTCGATGATGGACATCCCGTGCTGCGGCCTGTAGCGGTCGTGGCCGGGCGGATCATCGGGGCCGATGCAGTGCAGAAGGAAGAGGGCCCGGCCTTCGGCCGTGTCGTCGGGCGTGGCGAGGCGCCCGGTGGTGCAGGGGACGGACTGCCACTGCGCGGGGTCGATGGGCGGCGAGGGGTTCACCCACTGCCGCCGGCGCTCGATCGCCCAATCCGGCAGGCGCCGGGGGACGGCGATGTGGTCGAAATCCACCCCCTCCAGGAACGCCGCGGCGAATTCCGCCGCGTCGCCCACCGAGCCGATCAGCCCCATCTCCACGGCGGCGAAGAGCGTGTACGCCCTGGCGGCGGGTGCCGCCATGTAGCGGATCTCTCCCCGGATCCGGTGAAACGCCAGCTGGAGGAGGTCGGTCTCGATCACGAACGCCGGATCGCCCACCTCGATCTCCTCCCAGTCGGCAGATGGATACGGATCCCAGCAGAGATCCGCGAACCCGCCGCAGACGTCGGGCGCAACGGGAAGCACCTTCCCCAGCCGCTCGTACGCGGCGACGAACTCGTCGAGCATCCGGCTCGGCGCGCCGGCGGCGTCCATCGTCACCCCGCTTCCCCGGAGCTCAGCCACTCGGCCGCCCGGTCGCGCGTGGCGAAGAAGCGGAACTGCGCGCCACGGTTGGCCTCGCGGACGAAATCCTGGAACGGGAGCGAGTGAGCCGTCAGGTCCGGCACCACGGCGGCCATGCGGATGCGGTACAGCGTCAGCCGCCCGACCAGATCGCCCAGCACGCCGCTGCTCAGGTCGAAGAACGCCGGCGGCAACGCGTCGCGGTCCAGCAGCAGCGCCTCCGCGCCGCTCTCGACGCACTGCGTGACGATGGCCGCCGGATCGAACGAGCCGGTGCTCTCGGGCTCGAAGGGGAGATGCGTGCTCACGGGATTTCGGGGGAAGCAGCGACCCGGTCGGTGAAGCCTCGCGCAGTTTGCGAGGCTTTTCGTCGTTGTT
>DASWMA010000648.1:0-6378 GCA_036399995.1 Longimicrobium sp.
GCGGACGCGCTCCAGGAACTCGCGCCGGAAAACGGTCATCACCTCAGACATGGGCCACCTCGGGGCGTCGGTTCGCGGTCACGTGGCCGCTCACGCGGTCGATGAAGATCTCGTGCAGCGTCTTCTGCTCGCGCTGGAAGCGCACCACCGGCGCGTCGAGCCCGGCCAGCGCCTGCATCAGCGCGCGCGGGTCGGCGCCGGGCTCCAGGTCGATGCGCCACCCGTCGCCGTGCGGCATCACCCGGCCGTAGCGCGTCTCGGTCTGCATGAAGCGCTCGGCCTGCGCGCCCGTGCCGTCGAACTCCACGTACCAGCGGTTCCCCACGTTCTCGCGGCGGATGTCGCGCAGCCGCCCGTCGAGCACCTTGCGCCCCTGCGCGATGATGCAGACGTGGTCGCAGAGCTGCTCGGCCTCGCCCATGTTGTGGGTGCTGAAGATCACCGTCTTCCCCTCGTCGCGCGCGCCCAGGATCGTTTCGCGCAGCACCTCCTGGTTCACCGGGTCGAGCCCGCTCTGCGGCTCGTCGAGGATCAGCAGCTCGGGGCCGTGCACCACGGTGGCGATGAACTGCACCTTCTGCTGCATCCCCTTCGACAGCGTCTCCACCTTCGCCTGCTTCCAGTCGCCCAGCCCCATCCGCTCCAGCCACTGCTCGGCCGAGGCGCGGGCGGCGCGGCGGTCCATCCCCTTCAGCTCGGCGAAGAAGACGATCACGTCGGTCACCTTCATCTTGCGGTAGATGCCGCGCTCTTCGGGAAGGAAGCCCACGCGGCGCAGCACCGTGCGGTCGGCCGCCGGGTCGGCGCCCAGCAGCGAGATGCGGCCGCCGTCGCGGGCCAGGATGTTCATCACCATGCGAAGGGTGGTCGACTTGCCTGCGCCGTTGGGGCCCAGGATGCCGTAGATGGTGCCTTTCGGCACCGCCAGGCTCAGGTCGTCCACCGCCACGTGGGCGGAGTACCGCTTGGAGACTCCGTCCAGGATCAGTGCGTCGTTCATGCGCGCTCTGCGTGTAGGGGGCCGCCGGCGAGGGAAACCGGCGGGGCGCCCGGTTCGGCGCCGAGACAAGGATACGCGTTCATCACGCGGTGCGATTCAGGGAAGGCACCGAGCGGTGGCTTCGGTGTCGCGAGTGGTGCGTTTCCGGGAGCGAACGGCGGCGGGCGGTGCCCGGGTGCCGCCGGCGCCCTGGGAGGCGACGGAAGATCGCGCCGGGGGCCGAATCGGGGTAGCCCGGCACAAACGGGTGTTGCCCGGGGAAGACGCGCCTTCGCGTCCTTCTCATAGCTCTGGGCGGCCGCACGAGGATGGGAGAGCATGCGGGTGCTCGATGTGGCCTGTCGCCTCAGGTGCCTGATGCCGGCCGGTGCGGCGGCGCGTCTTCCGGATGGAGGGTGGATGAAAGTGTTGATGCGCTACGCGGCGCTCGTGGTGCTGCTGCTCTCCGTGGGGTGGTTCGTTTCGTCGCCGGGGTGGGAGTCGGTGATCGTGCTGATCGGCGCGGTGGTGGCGTTCTTCGTCCAGGACGGGCGGTACTCGCGGAAGCCGAACCTGGCGGGCCGGTGGGAATACCTGGTGGTGTCGGCGAACAACCGCTTCAGCCACAAGGGCGACTGCCACGTGCGGCAGGACGAGGCCGTCCTCCAGATCCAGGGCGTCCGCCGCTACACCTGCATCGCCGAGGGCGGGCGCGACATCGTGAAGCCGGTCCACATCGCGTGGAACTCGGAATGGGCGCAGCTGTGCCACGACAACGTGCTGCGCTTCGAATACGTGATCGCGCTCCCCGACCCCAAGCGCGGGGGGCAGAACATCCGGGCCGTCTGCCGCCTCGAGATCGCCTCTCACGCGCCCACGTCGATGAACGGGAAGTTCTACGTTCTGCCGCCGTTCGACGAGAAGGCGCTGAACTGCAACTGGGGAGACATCACGCTGACCCGCATCGCACCCGACGAGCCGTTGTCTCCGCCGCCCGACTACGACCCCGGCGGCCATCCGCTCCCGGTGCCGGAGAAGGTGGTCCCCGCCTACCACGGCGAAGGGTGACCGCCGTCCGTCCGTCCTCCCGATCCATGGTGAGCGCCGGTCGTGGTGAAGTGCGCCCGGGCGATGATGAGCGGCCGAGGCGACGGAAGATCGCGCCGTCACCCACCGGTGCCGTCGCCGCCGGGCTCGGGGTGGAGGTTGGACTCGATGGGAAGGGCGAAGGTGGCGGCGATGCGGAAGGCCAGCGGGAGCGACGGGTCCGTACTTCTCCGTCACGATGTGCTTCGACGCGAGGAATGAGGTCGTCGTTGAAGCCTCGCGCGGTTTGCGAGCCTTTTCGTAGTCGTTGCTGCGGCTTCAGCCGCCGGTCCCCGGGCTTCGGTGTCCTCACGATAGATGGCCACATTTCCGTTTCCTGAACCGCGACCGGCAGTGATCTTGCCTCGATCTGCCGTCATGGCGACCAAGATCCATCAGACGATCCGGAGCGAGCGGGCCGTGCGAGGCGGGCGGTGGCTCGACGTGGAGTTCCACTCGGGTGGCGACCCCGTCCCCGGCATCCTGCTGCTGCCGGAGGCGGCGAAGTCGGGCGGGGTGCTGCTGCTGCACGGCTACTCGTCGCGCCGCGAGCACATGGCCGACGGGGTGGGGGAGAGCCTGCTGCGGCACGGGCTGGCCAGCCTGTCCATCGACCTGCCGCTGCACGGCACGCGGCACGACCCGCTGCAGGCGCAGAGCGCGCGCAACCCGCTGGCCATCTTCGGCCTGTGGCGGCAGGCGCTGCGCGAGTGCCGGCTGGCGTTCGGCTACCTGGGCGCGCGGCCGGAGGTGGACCGCGGGTGTCTGGGGGTGGCGGGGTACTCGCTGGGCAGCTTCCTGGCCGTGATGCTGGCCGCCGACGAGCCCGGCGTGCGGGCGGTGTGCCTGGCCGCCGGCGGCGACCTGCCCGGCGAGACTCCGCTGGCAGCCGTGGCGCGCACCTTCGCCGACCCGCTGCGCGCCGTGCGCAAGCTGGACGGCCGCCCGCTGCTGATGGTGCACGGGAAGAACGACCGCACGGTGACCCCCGCGCAGGCCCGCCGCCTGTTCGACGCCGCGCAGGAGCCCAAGGAGCTCCGCTGGTGGAACGCGGGCCACCGCCTCCCGCCCGACGCCATCGACTACGCGGCCGAGTGGCTGGTGACGCAGCTCGGCCGGCCGAAGGAGCATCGCGCTGCGGGGTGAAGGCGGACGGAGACCGACGCCTCATGACACGCTTGCCCGAACTGTCCGCAGCCCGCCCGGCACTCGCCCGGCGGGCTGCCGCGTTCGGCTCTGGGCTTGCTTCGCTCACGCCCAGGCGGACGCGGATCGGAGTCGGTGCCGCGCCTCATCAACGCGTCCGGGAAAATCCCCGTAGTCCGCGGAGGCGGACTTCGTGTAGTTGTTGCAGCGATTTCAATCGCCCTGCCGCGCCGGGGAGCCCTTACCCTGGCGGGGCAGCGTTCACCGGCGTCGGACGCTGCCGGTGGCGTGTTCTTCGTCCCGCTAACGCCAATTGGTGAGATGAACCGCCTTCGACCGGCAGCATGGGACAGGCGGGCCTCGCATCGGGGAGCACGCGCCCCGGCCGCCACCGGATTCCTCGCTGGACGGGGTTCGTCAACCGAGCGGCCAAGTCGCTGCAGCACAACGTGATCGCGTTTCCGGCACGTGACGGGCCCGGCGGTTGCCCTGGGGCGGGCACCACCGGCCGGGCAGGGGCCGGACGCGAATCACCCGGTTGGATCGCCTCCGCCGTTGCGGCCGCGCACGCCGCTCTCCAGTCGCCGCATTCCGCGGCCACGTCAGATCATCCAGGCGCCCCCTTGGCCGGGCGCCCCCCGATGGCTCCCACCCGCACCGGCGTGGGATCCGGCGCCCCGCGGCTCCGCGGCGCGCCAACAGATCTCCTTTCCTTTCATCACCCGAGGGATCCATGACGTCGATCACACGGAACCGCACGCAGGGCACGCTCCTCCTGAACGGCGCCACCGCCACGCTGCGCGGGGGCAACTACAACGTGTTCCTCACCCCCGGCGCCTCCGAGAAGGCGGTGGAGAAGCAGGGGACGAACGAAGCGATCATCGTGAGCTACCCCGGGGTGGACCCCTGCCCGACCACCGCGACCACGTCGATCCCGGCCGAGATGCAGAACTGGGCCGAGGCCGGGAACACCTTCGGCGAGTTCTTCACCAGCATGAAGACGAACCGGTGCAACTTCGTGCGCGTGTTCATGACCGGCGGCAGCGTGGGGCCCCGCACCCTGCTCCCCTTCAACCAGACGGTGGTGGACGGGAAGACGCGCTACGACGTGCGCGGCGCGGTGCTCGAGGGGCGGTGGAACGAGGCGTACTTCACGCGGCTGCGCGCCTTCGTGGCCGCGGCCGACGCGGCGGGGGTGGTGGTGCAGCTCTCGATCTTCAACTACTTCGACCTGCAGAACGACAGCCGCACGATCAGGAGCTGGGGGCTGACCCCGTGGCGGGCGGCGAACTCGCTGCACCCCTCGTGGGCGGCCGCCCACCTGGTCCCCGAGCTGGGCGAAGACGACCGGCAGCGCTTCTTCATCGCCCCGGCGGCGGGGAACGGGCTGCGCGCGGTGCAGCAGGAGCTGATCGGGCGCACGGTGAAGGCTGTGGCCGGGCTGGGGAACGTGATCCTGGAGGTGATGAACGAGCCGCACGACACCACCGACATCCACAAGCTGGTGGAGTTCGACTCGCACATGACGGGGCTGATCGCCCGCTACCGCGTGACCCACGGCTCCAACGCGCTGATCTCGATCAACGCCTCGTACGCGGCGGGCCAGCAGGGTGCCACCTCCGACGTGGACGTGTGGCGCACCAGCGGCCGCCCCAACTTCGGCGAGGTCGACCTGGTGAGCTACCACGGCCTGACCGGCTACCCCGCCATGGGCGGCTTCAAGGCCTGCCCCTTCCCGTGCGCCACGGGAACGTGCCAGAAGGACGTGGCCGCCCCCCGGGTGGATGCGCAGGCCGTCGTCGACCGCGCGAACCAGCACTTCGCCACGCACCCCGACAAGCCGATGATGTACTCCACCGACTCGGTGCGCATCGGCGCGTTCGAGCACGTGTTCAACAACGGGATCGCGATGCAGGTGCGCGACGGGCAGATCCTGGTAGCCCCGGAGCTGTCGCCCACGCCGGTGCCGCTGCGTTCGGAGCTGCTGCGCACCCGGGTGCTGCACTGGGCGTCGAGGTGCCTGCAGCAGGCCCGCCAGCGCCCCGGCAAGGTGCACTTCAACAACCACAGCACCTTCCGCGAGAGCCTGGTGCAGATCGGCCAGGCCGCCTCCACCTTCGCGGTGGCCGGCGTGGCCGAGGCCGAGCCGGCGGCCACCGCCTGACCCACGCCACCGCATCCCTGATATGACGGGGTGACGACGAGCGGGCCCGCCGGAGCGCACTCCGGCGGGCCCGTTCGCGCAAGACGCCGTGCGGGAATCCGGGTGATCCACGGCGGCCCGCCGCTGAATGGAACGGCGGTGGCTGCCCCAGTCGACCGGCGGCTGAAGCCGCAGCAACAACTACGACAAGCCTCGCAAACTGCGCGAGGCTTCAACGGCGGCGTGGCAGGGTTCTCTCATCGCCCATGGTCGCGCGAAGCGCGGTGGATGACTCGGGATGGACATCGTTCGGGACACGGTCGATCTCCCCCGGAAAAGGCTCGCAACCCTTGCGCTCGTCGGGTTCCGGGCACACGATAGCCGGCGCGTCCCGCCGCAGGTGGAGACGCGCCCCATCGCACGAACTCAGCTGGATCAGCGCACCCCCATTCGCGCCACTCCCACCCCCTCACATCCACCGCATGGCGATCCGCGAAGGCCGCTGGGATTGTTCCACTTGCGGCTCCACCCGCATCTACGGCCGGCACGTGAACTGTCCCGGCTGCGGGCACCCCCGCCCCGCGGGCGTGCGCTTCTACCTGACCGACGACGCGCCGGTGGTGGTCGACCCCGAGCGCCTGGCCGAGGCCAGGGCCGGCGCGGACTGGATCTGCGCACACTGCGGCGCCACCAGCCGCGCGACGCTGGCCGCGTGCGGCGGCTGCGGCGCCCCGCGCGGGTCGAGCCCCACCCAGCCGGTGATCGACTACGCCGGACGAGCGCCGCGCTCGGGTGATGAGCCAGCCGCCGCCTCTTCCGACGCCGCACCCGTGGCTGCCGGTGCCGGCGGACCTCCTTCGAGCGGCCACGGAGCGCCGTCCGCCGCGCCGAGCGAACCGTCGGCCGCAAGCTCCGACGGGTCTCCGGCCACGTCCGCGAGCGAGCCGCCCGCCGCGGAGGGATCCCTCGTCCCCGCGAGCTCCGCGTCTCCCGACGTCCCGGCGGTCCCGGCGGTCCCGGCGGT
>DASWMA010000649.1:0-4952 GCA_036399995.1 Longimicrobium sp.
GAGACGCCGCGGGCTGCGATGCGGGCGGCGTCTCTACTTCTTCACCCGCGATCGCGACCCTTCATACCGAATCCGCAAGATCCGTTGCTGCACCAGCATCGCTGTAGGGGGTGACCGTTGTTGCAGTAAGTGTTCAGCCGGATCTGGTATCAGGGATACGCGATGCTGATCGACTGGCCGGCCGCCACGTTCCGGTCGTGGAACTCCAGCACCCCGCCGAACTCGCTGATCGTACGGACGTCGTGGCACCCGGGGTCCACGTTGAACCCCAGCGAGATGTTGGGGCCGATCGACGCGGTGAGCTCGTCGGGGCCCCACGACGATTCGCTGCAACCCTTGATGTAGACGTCGCGGATGCGCCAGGTGGACTGGTTCACGATGCGGATCTCCCCCTGGCCCTCGGGGATCCCCGGTGACTCGCACGCCGAAAGGAGGAGCAGGGCCGACAGACAGGGGACCAGGCGCTTCATGGATCGTGATCTCCGGATCGTGGGGTTATGGTTCGGAAGGGCCGGCTGTGGTGGTGCCCGCAACGCGCAGGTGGTGCCATGGCCACGCGGCCGCGCGCTGCCTTCGGGCAGGCGCGGTGGCCGCCGCGCCCGCCACGTGCACGACCCAGACCAGCCCCGTCGACGCGTCCCGGCCGGCCGGAGGGCTGCTTCTTTCCGGCTCGTTTTCGTAAAAATCCCGGCCGGCCGTGGAGAGCCGAATCGCCCTTGACGGCCCGGCCAGGGCGGGAACTGCATCACAGATGGCCCCATCGAGGCGGACGCACCCTTTCGGAGGACGGCCGCTTCTGCGCGCACGGCGATCCCGCGCACCGGCTGCGCGGCGGGGCGGAGGGGGCGGCTAAGTGCGGTGTCCCCAAAGGAGTAGAGGGTTCGCAAGTTCGTACAAGGGGCATCCCGGCCGCGCGACGAGAAGGTTCGGGACGTGGGTATCACATCGTAACAGTCGTCGAGGCACTCCCGCTTTTGGCAAAACGTCGTTATCAATGGATGCGCTCGTTCGCCACGAGGCCCGAGAGGTGCTGCCCCCGAGGGTGGCCCGATCCTCGCAATGCGCGGCGCGGTTCTCGGGAAACATGAGACGCAGTTCACCGCCGCGTGCGCCTGTTGGCGCGCCAGGAACGCCCGTTGTACCCTCAGGGAGTCGCGAAGATGGCGAAGCGTTACGAGGTGGAGATCAAGTTCCAGCAGACGGTGCGCTACGCGGTGGATGCGCCCACCCGGAAAGCCGCCGAGGAGCTGGCGCTGGAGCAGTGGCGAGACGGTGACGAGGCGAACGCGGTGGGCAGCGAATGCTGCGACCTGGTGGGTGTGAACTCGGCCGAGGTGCCCAACGAGGAAGGGTGCCAGCGCGACGCGGAAAAGGCCTTCCGCTACCTGCGCGACCGCGAGCTGGTGATCGAGACGCTCGACGTGGACGCCTTCACCCCCAGCATCCACGACGCCATGAGTGCCGAAGACGTGGCGATGCACCTGGACTGGCGCAGGAAAGACCGCTCCGTCGACACCCCCCGGGCCAGCCGAGCGCTGGACCACCTCTGCAGGACCCGCCGCGTCGTCTGCTTCACCCGTCCCCGAGTCCGCGCCGGCGAGCGCGGCGAGATCCGCCTCTTCTGCACCCCCCAGCACCTGGAAAAGCTCTCCGCGCTCCTCGAGATGGAGCCCGCGGGCGCCGGCGTGTGACCTAGAGGCATCGTCGGGTACAGACGGTTCCGCGCGACAGGCCGCCCTCGTGGCGGCCTTTTGCTTGCCTGGAACCACGGGTGGGCCGTCCGCCGTCGCCGTCCGTCCGCCGCCCGCCGTCCGTCCGCCGTCGACGTCTGCCGCCGACGTCCGCGGCCAACGGCGGGTTGAAACCCGCCGCTGAAACATCGGGAAGTCCGCCTTCGCGGACTGCACGCCGGCATTCGTGCGCGGCGCGAAGGTTTCCCCCTCCCCAGCGCGGAGCGGGGAAGGGGGCCGCCGCGGCCGTGCCGATGCCCGTCGGCAAGCATCCGGCCCAGCCCCTCGGCAACCTCCTTGCGTTGTATCGCCCGTCGTAGCGCTCGTCCTCGCGGCAGCCCCCATCCCGCAGACAGAAAGCCGGTTCGGTCCCGATGTCCAGACGGGGAGTGATCGCGGTGGTGGCCGTGGTGCTCGTGGCGGGCGGGATCGCGGCCTTCCTGCGCTTCCGCCGCACCTCGAGCGAGGCGGTCGAGCTGATGGCCGAGGGCTCCGAGAAGGTGCTGCGCGAGCCGATGCGGCCCGCCCGCGGCGCCCCGCGCGTCCTCGTCTTTGCGCTGGACGGCGTGGGCGCCGAGGCGATGGACGCGGTGCTCCGGGGCGGCCGTGCGCGCAACATCTCGCACCTGGTGGGCAGGCCGCGACGCGGGGAGGCGGGCGTGTACCGCCACGCCTACGCCGCGCAAGGCGTGCTCAGCATCCTCCCCTCCACCACCTACGCGGCGTGGACGTCGCTCTTCACCGGCCAGCCGGCGGGGCGCACCGGCGTGCCCGGCAACGAGTGGTTCGCGCGCGGGGAAGATCGCTTCTATGCCCCGGCGCCGGTCACCGTCACCCAGAACACGCACGCGCTGCAGGTCTACAGCGACCAGCTGATGGGCCGCGCCACGCACGTGCCCACGCTGTACGAGCGGGCGAACGTGCGCGCCTACGTGTCGCTGGCGGCGCTGCAGCGCGGCGCCGACCTGGTCACCATGCCCGACGCCGGCGAGTTCGGCGAGATAGTGACCGCCGCCGCGCGCGGGCTGGACGACGAGGAGGAGGGGAGCGTGAGCCGCGAGGTGTTCGAGCAGCTCGACCTGGGGGCCACGGGGTCGCTGTTGGAGAGCATCGCCAGGCGCGGCGTGGCCGACCTGCAGGTGGTGTACTTTC
This sequence comes from Longimicrobium sp., assembly GCA_036399995.1. GTDB lineage: Bacteria > Gemmatimonadota > Gemmatimonadetes > Longimicrobiales > Longimicrobiaceae > Longimicrobium. The sequence continues at coordinate 2,883 of DASWMA010000649.1, forward strand.
CCGGCGTGGACCTGTGGACGCACGAGGCCCGCGACCCGCTCAACGCGCAGCGCGAATACGTGGAGACGGTGGTGGACAGCGCCGTGGGCGCGGTGCTGGGCGCCTACCGGCGCCGCCACGCGCTGAAGGACACCTACGTGCTGTTCGTGGCCGACCACGGCCACACCCCCGTGCTGGACGACGACCTCCACTCCCTGGGCGCCGAGGGCGCCGACGAGCCGCCGCAGGTGCTGCGTCAGGCCGGCTTCCGCGTGCGCCCCTTCGACCTGGAGGTGGACGACGACGAGCGCGGCTACCAGGCCGTGGTCGCGTACCAGGGTGCGATGGCATACGTGTACCTGGCCGACCGCTCGGCCTGCCCGCGCCCCGAGAACCGCTGCGACTGGCGCCGCGCGCCGCGGATGCAGGAAGACGTGCTGCCGGTGGTGCGCGCCTTCGACGCCGCCAGCCGCACCGGGGCCGGTGTGCCGGCGCTGCGCGGCTCGCTGGACCTGATCTTTGCGCGCGAGCCGCGGCCGGTGGGGCAGCCGCCGCTGCCCTTCCAGGTGTGGGACGGCACCCGGCTGGTGCCGATCGGCGAGTACCTGCGCGCGCACCCGCGGCCGGACCTGCTGGAGCTGGAGCGGCGGATGGAGGGGCTGGCCACCGGCCCCTGGGGCCACCACGCGGGCGACGTGCTGCTGCTGGCGCGCACGGGGATGGAGCGCCCGATCCAGGAGCGGTACTACTTCTCCAGCCGGTACGAGTCGTGGCACGGCAGCCCCACGGCGCAGGACAGCCGCATCCCGCTGATCGTGGCGCAGCCCGGCGGCGACGGCCGCCGCCTGCGCACCCGCGTTCAGGCCGCCGTGGGCGCGCGCCCGAGCCAGCTCGACGTCAGCCGCCTGATCGTGTCGCTGCTGGGGCGGTGATCTCCGCGTCCGCGACGGCGGGTTGGGACACGTGGCGGGTTCCCGCGGCGGGTTGCGATGTGGCGGGTTGAACCTCCGCGGCGATTCCGTCTCGACGGCGGGTGGAAATCCGCCCGATGGATCTCCGTCCCGACGGCGGGTTGAAATCCGTCCGATAGATCTCCGTCCCGACGGCGGGTTGAAACCCGCCGCTGCAACGTCGGGAAGTCCGCCTTCGCGGACTGCGGGGTCGGCATCCTCGCCGGGTGCGCGCACGGATGTTCATCCACCGCCTTCTCCCGGACCCCCGTACCTCCACACCTCCGCACCTCCGCACCTCCGCACCTCCGCACCTCCGCACCTCGTACCTTCGCACCACGCACTCCGTACTTTCGTACTCCCCGGCCCGCGCGTAGCTTCACGCCGCCCGCAGCCACCCCCGGTCCGGAGGAACCCTCGTGAGCCACAGCTTCCCGAATCTCACCGTCATCGACCATCCGCTGATCCAGCACAAGCTGGCGGTGCTGCGCGACAAGGAGACCAGCAAGAAGAAGTTCAAGGAGCTGGTGGACGAGATCGCGATGCTGATGGCCTACGAGGTCACCAAGGACCTTCCGCTGGCGCCGGTGGAGGTGGAGACGCCGCTGGAGCGGATGACGGCGTACCAGGTGGCGGGGAAGAAGCTCACCGTCGTCCCCATCCTGCGCGCCGGGCTGGGGATGGTGGACGGCGTGGTGCGGCTGATGCCGGGGGTGCGCGTGGGCCACATCGGCCTGTACCGCGACCACGACACGCTGCAGCCGGTGGACTACTACTTCAAGATCCCCGCGGGGGCCGAGGCGCGCGACTTCCTGGTGCTGGACCCCATGCTCGCCACCGGCGGATCGGCGGCGGCGGCGGTGTCGTCGCTCAAGGCGCGCGGGGCCAAGCGGGTGCGCATGCTGTGCCTGGTGGCCGCGCCCGAAGGCGTGCAGCGGATGCTGGCCGACCACCCCGACGTGCCCGTGTACACCGCCGCGCTCGACCGCGAGCTGAACGACATCGGCTACATCCTTCCCGGCCTGGGCGACGCCGGCGACCGGCTGTTCGGGACGAAGTAGTGCTGAGTGCTGAGTGCTGAGTGCTGAGTGCTGAGTGCTGAGTGCTGAGTGCTGAGTGCTGAGTGCTGAGTGCTGAGTGC
>DASWMA010000650.1:0-5225 GCA_036399995.1 Longimicrobium sp.
AGCGCTGCCGACCGGTCGTCATCCTGAGCGCGACCACACCTGAGTCGAGGTCGCAACGATGGCCGCAACGCGAAGGATCTATAACGTCGGACGCGATACCGCAGGCTATTTCGCGCGGACCGGCTATAGATCCTTCGGCCTGCAACCTGTTGTGCGGTCCACGGTTGAGGTCTGGCCGGCCTCAGGATGACGGGGGATGGCCCGGGCTTAGAATGCACAGTCATCAACCAGAAGTTGCATCACGGGGAGGGAACGGAGGAAACCGGGTCGGAGCTTTCCGCATCCTCCTTCGAAACCGTCACACCACGCCGATCCCGTAATGCCGCAGCACCGGCCGCATCGGCATGGTCGAACCGAGTGCCTTCGTTATCGGGCCGCCGAGCGCCGCTGCCGCACGGTCGAACAGCGCGACGCAGAGCCGGCTGTCATCCCAGCGCGAACGGTACTCCACGCCGTCCACCGCGTCGGCGTGACGCCACAGGGAAAGCGCCAGCTGGTGGCATTCGTCGTACTCGGCCGCGTGTGGAACGCTGGCAGGCATCGCGAGGTGCACCAGCCCGTCGCTGTGCACGCGGGCCAGGCGAACCTCGCGCGTGAGCGGCACCATGCTCGCCGCGCGCTCCTTCAGCTCGGCGAGGGCGATCAGCCGGTTTGCACGGCCGCGCACCAGCGTCTCCACGAACGCCGACTCGAAATCCTGGCCGAAGTAGCAGACGCGGAACTCGCCCGCAGGCGCGTCGAAGCGGTTCTGCGGTGGCTGCCCGGGTGCGGGGCCGAACCACACCGGGTCGTAGCCCACCCGGTGGATCCGCCAGAGTTTCGTGCCTGCCGAAAGCGTGGAGACCGGAAGATCCGGCGGCAGCGTCACACCGGACCCTGCTCGCCGTAGGAGCGGGCGATCCGCTCGACGTCGTCGAGACGCTGCCCCGCGGCCACCAGGTCGACCAGCCGCCCGCCGAGCGAGGGCTCGTCGGAGAGCAGGATGGAAAGCTGCACCCATGGGTCGCGCGTGGCGAACGCACCCAGGATGCGCGGCAGCGCCGACGGGGTGCCCGCAGCCGTGAACTGGCACGCCGGGTAGCCCCACTCGCCGTTGGCCAGGGGCACCGACAGCAGCCGGCCACGCATGCGCCGCTGCTGCACCGCCTGGGGCGAAACGCCCAGCAGCCGCGCCACCTCGCCCGTGGAGTACGCGCCCCCCGCCTCGGCCAGCAGTTCCTGCTTGATGGCCGCGCCGCGCAGCAGCTCTTCGGCCCAGTCGTCGGGAGAGGCGCCCGCCGCGGCCGGCACGGCGGAGACGAGGGTGGCGATGGTGCCCGCGGGCGTCCGGGCCTCGATGGCGGCCATCAGCTGCTCGGAGGTGGCGCCGTTCAGCGACGCGCGGATCTGCCGCAGCGCGCGCCGGTACAGCGCACGCCGCACGCGCTTGAGCGTAGCCTCTTCGGGGTGACCCGCCATCGCCGCATCCCTTGTGCTTGTATTCGCAACCCAGATCATTTACAATCGCAAGTTAAAGGCCCGTGGCGAGGCTGCCAAGTGGCAGCGCGGTGAAGTGAGCAGAGTAATCACGGAGGTGTCCACTTGCAAGAGTTCTCTACGCACGAAGCCCCGCCCGGAGCGTTCCGGGCGGGGCTTCGTCGTGGCCGGGAATCGAGGATCAGTTCCTCGCGATCCGCGTCACGATCTGCTGCGCGTAGTCCTTGTCGTACTCGGCCATGTTCTTCCGCGCCGAGGCGCTCACCCGCGACGAGCCGGTGGTCTCGCCCTTCACCTGCACGTGGATCTCCATGTCGCCACGGGTCCCCGTCCACTCGTGCTCGTCACCGTCCATCTTGTGGTTGGTCACGGTGATCCCCATCGCCGACAGCGCCGCGGGCACCCGGCCCGCCACGGTGCCGGCCGGCGAGCTCACCATGCTCTCGGCACCCTGCGAGGTCAGGTAGATCCCCGCGCCTGCGCCCGCGCCCGCCGCGGCCGCCGCCAGGCATCCACCGGCCGCGCTCACGCCCACCGCCAGCACCGCGACCTGTGCCGCCTTCAGCCACGTCCTGATCATCGTCCACCTCCCTGCTTCCGAGAACAACACGGCCCGTTCCGAAGCCTCGGAACCGGACCTCCGGCACCCGATGTGGGAGGCCGAACCCGCTGCAACACCAGTGCCGTTGCGACGGAACGTGATGCAGGGAAACAACTTGTGCCAGGTGCCAGGTGCCAAGTGCTGAAGGTCGCGGCCTTCGCCGCCTCCGTCGATGCTGAGCGGCGGAAGGGAGGAAGAGACCGGCGTCGCGCCTCCGTTTCCTCCGTTCTCTCCGTTGCTCCGTGTGACCCCGCCGTTCAGAGACCCGGCGGAATGCGAAGCGGCCCGGGCACCGCCTGGGTGCCCGGGCCGCTCGTCCGCCGAGCGCTGCCGTCAGTCCGCCGCCACGGGCGACAGCTCGCGATCCCGCTCGCGCGGCGACAGCACGGGCTTCGATGCGCGCGGCTTGCCCCGCACCCGGGCCACCATGTCGTCGAGGAGCGTGTAGACGACGGGCACCACGAACAGGGTGAGCAGCGTGGAGGTGATCAGCCCGCCGATCACCGCGTGGGCCATCGGCGCGCGCTGCTCGGCGCCCTCGCCCAGCGCCAGCGCCAGGGGGATCATCCCGAAGATCATGGCCGTGGTGGTCATGATGATCGGCCGCAGGCGCACCCGCGCCGCCATCAGCAGCGCCGCGTTGCGCTCCATCCCCTGCTCGCGCTGCTGGTTCACGAAGTCGACCAGCAGGATCCCGTTCTTGGTCACCAGCCCCATCAGCATGATGATCCCGATCATGGTCATCACGTTCAGGTTCCCGCCGGTGGCCCACAGCGCCCCCGCCACCCCCAGGAACGAGAGCGGGAGCGACAGCATGATCGCCAGCGGCTGGAAGAACGAGCCGAAGAGCGAGGCCAGGATCAGGTAGATGAACACCACCGCCAGCAGCAGCGCGGCCCCCACGTAGCCCTTGGTCTCCTCCAGGTTCTGCACGTCGCCGGCGAAGACGGTGCGGTACCCCGCCGGCAGCCCCGCGCGGGCGATCGCCTGGCGCGCGTCGCCCGCCACGTCGCCCATGGCGAAGCCGGGGAGGACGCTGGCGCCGATGGTGATCTGCCGCTCGAGGCTGCGCCGCTCGATCGACACCGGCCCCGTCCCCGAGCGCACGTCGGCCACCTCCGACAGCGGGATCATGGCCGGCCGCCCCGTCCCCGCGTCGGCGTTGCTGCTGGGCACCGGGATCCCCGCCACGTCGGCCGCCGACGTCCTCAGGCTGTCGGGATAGACCACGATCACGTCGTGCGAGTACCCCTGCGGGTCTTCCCACCGCGTGGCGCGCTGGCCGGTGAACAGCGGCTGCAGCGTGCTCCCGATGCTCTCGATCCCCACCCCGGCCGCCCAGGCGCGCTGCCGGTCGACCACCACCTCGAGCTGCGGGATGCGGTCTTCCTGCGCGCTCTGCGGCTCGGCCACGCCGGGCACGTCGCGCAGCGCCGCCAGCACCTGGTCGGCCGAGCTCTGCAGCACCGAGAACTCGGGGCCCTGCACGTTCACCTGGATCGGCTGCCCGCGGCCGCCGAAGATGGTGGGCGTGCCGCTGATGTTGGCGCGCACCCCGGTGAAGCGCCGCAGCTCGCCGCGCAGCGCGGTCTGGATCTCTTCCTGCGAGCGGCTGCGCTCGTCCTTCGGCTTCAGCTTGACGAAGATCTGCCCGTTGCTGGGCGTGCCCCGGAAGCCGCCGCCCATGCTCATGTAGGTGTACGCCACCTCGGGCTGCGAGCGCAGGAAGCGGTCGATCTCGCGCCCGCGCTCCACCGTGTACTCGAGCCGCGACCCCGGCGGCGCGCGGAAGCCCACGTTGAACTCGCCGCCGTCGAAGTCGGGCATCCAGGTGAAGCCCAGCAGCGGCAGGAGCCACCCCGCCAGCGCGATCGAGCCCACCGCCCCGGCCATCACCTTCACCCGGTGCCCCAGCGCCCACTTGAGCCAGCGGGGGTAGCGGTCGGCGATCGCCTCGAAGCCGTCGTTGAACCACTGGGCGAAGCGGACGACCGGGTTGCGCCGCCGCCTGGCCGGCGCCGCGCCGTGCGCGCGCGACTCCACCTCGGGGTCGGGCCAGATGCTGGAGAGCATCGGGTCGAGCGTGAACGACACGAAGAGCGACACCAGCACCGCGAACGCCACCGTCACGCCGAACTGGAAGAAGATCTTCCCGATCATCCCGCCCATGAAGGCCACGGGGATGAACACCGCCATCACCGCCAGCGTGGTCGACACCACCGCCAGCCCGATCTCGCTGGTCCCCTCACGCGCGGCGGTGTGGTGGTCCTTCCCCATCTCCAGGTGCCGCACGATGTTCTCGCGCACCACGATGGCGTCGTCGATCAGCAGGCCGATCGAGAGCGCCAGCGCCAGCAGCGTCATGGTGTTCAGCGTGAAGTCGAACATCCACATCACGAAGAACGACGAGATGATGCTGATGGGGAGCGCCAGCCCCGTGATGATCGTGGACCGCCACGAGTTCAGGAACAGGTAGATGATCAGGATGGTGAGCACCGCCCCCAGCACCAGCTCGTGCTGCACCGAGTCGAGCGAGGCGCGGATCCGCTGGCTGTCGTCGCGGATCACCGTCAGCTTGATGTCGGCGGGGAGCGACCGTTCGAGCTCGGCCGAGACCGTGCGCACGCGGTCGGCCACCTCCACGGTGTTGGTGCCGGCGATCTTGAGGATGTCGATCGCCACCGCGGGCACGTCGTTCATGAAGGCGGCGCTCCTCCGCTCGGCGGTGCCGTCGATCACCGTGCCCACGTCGCGCAGCCGCACGGGCACGCCGTCGCGCACGGCCACCACCACCTCGCTGAAGGCGGCGGGCTCCTGCACGCGGCCGCTCACCCGCACCAGCCGCTCGGTGTCGCCGCGGCGCACCCGGCCGGCGGGGACCTCCTGGTTCTCGCGCGCCAGCGCCGCCATCACCTGCGGCGGGCTGATCCCGTAGCTGCGCATGTCGCCGGGGTCGAGCTGCGCCTGGATCTGGCGCTGCGCCCCGCCCACCACGTTCACGCCGCCCACCCCGGGGATCGCCTCGAAGCGGGTCGACACCACCTCGTCGGCGATGTTGGTGAGCTCGCGCAGCGGCCGCTCGCCCGACTGCAGGGCGATGGACATGATCGGGCGCTCGTTGGGGTCGAAGCGCAGGATCACCGGGTCT
>DASWMA010000651.1:0-2805 GCA_036399995.1 Longimicrobium sp.
CCGAAGAAGCCCGCCGGGGTTCCCGCGCGCTCGATCAGGCGCACGGCGTCGCGCACCTGCGCGTGGGTTCCCCCGGCGCCGTTGGGGCGCGCCAGCAGCACCGCGATCGCCCGCATCGCCACCTTCCCGTCCAGCCCGTGCCGGCTCACGCCCACGTAGCCGATCTCGTCCGCGCGCACGGGGGCGAGCGGGTTCTGCGCCTGGGTCGCCATCATCCCGGTCGCCACGTCGAGCGCCCACCCGCCGGGCAGCTCGCGGCCCTGGCGCATTCGGGCGCGGATCAGCGTGTGGCCGGGCGGCACCAGCGGCTCTCCCGCGTTGTCGCGCAGCGCCTGCTGTGCCCGCCCCGTGTCGACGAACGTGGGCGCCCCCGGGCTGCGGAGCGCGCCGATCACGCCGGCCGCGGTCAGCGGCACCCCCGCCAGCAGCACCAGCGGGCCGGCCAGGGCGGCGCCCGCAAGGGTGAGCGCGCCCGTGGCCAGCGCGCCCGCCGAGTACCACGAGCGGCGCATCCGCCCCGTCATCACCGCGCCGTAGCGCCACGCGGCGAACTCGGGGCGCAGCGGCCGGCCGATGCGCACCAGCTCGGTGCCGTCGGGGAGCCGCGCCAGGCCCACGTTCTCGGTGGACGTGCGCAGGGTGGCGCCACGGAAGCGGCGCTCGCACTGCTCGATCGCCTCCCAGCGCGTCTCCAGCGGAGACAGGTTCCAGCGCGTGCACGCGGGACAGATCACCCACAGCCGCCCCTTCTCCGCATCGAACGCCAGGCGGCGGCCCACGGGAAAGCGCTCGATGCTCTCGTTGCCCCCCAGCGACGACCCACAGACCAGACAGGTGGAATACATCTCGTTGAAAATCGGATGACCGACCTCGCTTCTACTCCCTGGCAAGAGTACGCTCGCCCGCAAACATAAGTTGCGAGCTGCTGCTGCACCTTTCGCTTCGACATCGCCTGGGTGCAGGCGACGCCCGGCGCGAGGCATCAAGTTGTCGCGATCGCTTGCACCTGCCGCTGCACGGTTTACACTGGGAGAAGGCCCCGCAGCACACGATCCCCTCCCCCGCCGCCGTCCCGGCGCGGAACCCGACCATCCTTACCCACCGGAGGTGCCATGGCCACGCTGCAGATCGAGTTCAACTGCCTCTGCATGTTCGTACGCGACCGCGCGGCGAAGGCCGTGCACGTGCTGATGCCGTCCACCGAGCACGCCGGCCACCATGCCGACCGGCACCTGGTGCGGCTGGTCCACCCCAGCTTCGGCCAGGAGCCGCAGGGGCGTTCGCTGCTCGGCTGGGCGCTCTCGCTGGGGCCGACGGAGGGAACGGCCGACCTCACCCTGCAGCCGGCGCGCGGGAACGGTGCGATCGCCAACCTGAGCGCCGCCACGGGGATCGGGGTGGACCGCGCGCTGGTGGACGGGCCGCACGAGCGGATCGCCTCGCGCGTCACGCTGCGCGCGGGGAGGATCGTGCGGGCCGACGCGGAGCGGAGGTGGCTGCTGGACGGGCGCGAGCTGTCGATGGCGCACCGCGTGGTCTGGGAGATGGAGAACGTCTCCGAAACGGAGCCTCTCCCCTGGCAGTCGCTGGGCGCGGCCGGTGCGGCGCCGCTGCGCGCGCTCAGGGACGTGGCTCCCGAACCGGGCCGCACCGCGGATGAGCGGCTGTACCGGCTCCGCGTGTTCCACACCACGCCGGGCTCCCTGCCACCCAACGACCGCGCCGGCACCCTGCGGCCGGAGGAGATGGCCCGCCACTACGCGATGTTCTACACGCTGCTCGGAATCTCCAGTCCCGCCGCGCACCTGCTCCCCGCGCTGGTCGACGAGTCCCGGAGCGCGGCCGCGGGCGGCCGCCGCGCTGCTCTCGGCGCCGCGATGGGGGGAGTGCTCGGGCTGGCCTGGTGGCGTGGCGACAGGGGAGCAGTCGCGGACGAGGTCGGAGGTGCGCTCGACCGGCGACGCTTCGTGGTCCGCAGCGGAACAGTGGTTGGAGGAATGCTTCTGTTCGGCCACGCGGGTGAAGCCTGGGCGGCCACCAGGGGGGCGAATGGCACATCCATCACGGTCGGTTGCGCTGCGGGTGGCGGGGACCTGCGGCCGGGCCCCGGAACGGAGAGCATGCCGGGCGGCAAGGTCAACTGCGGCGTGGGCGGTGCGGACGTGGACCCGGCGCACGCATCGGCCGTCATCAACCTCGACTGCCCGGTGGGAGGCGGGGAACTGCGCCCCTGGCCACGATAGGCCGAGGACGTCACGATCCTCTGCGGAGCTCGGACCCGGCGCACGGCGAATCCCGGGTGACGCCCCGGCACCCGCGGGCAACAGCCTCGCGCAGTTTGCGAGGCTTCCCGTATGTTGTTGCCGCGTATGCCTTCACCGACGGCATCGCCGTCTGCCACTGCGCGGACCCCACCGGGCGCTGCATCGACTGACCGGGTGGTCCCCCCATCACGAAAAGAGGAGGCACCGATGCGGAAGATCAGGCTGAACGTAGACGCGCTGGCGGTGCAGTCGTTCGACACCGCGGAGGGGAGCGACGACGCGCGGGGGACCGTGCGCGGCAACTGGACCCACTACGCCGGCGGCACCTGCATCCAGACGCAGTGCGGCGCGGAGTGCCCCAGCGGCCCACATCCGTGCGAGGGGAGCTATGCCTGGACCAACGGCATAGCGGGCTGCCTGTGCGCCGACTACACCGAGCCCTGCTACACCGAGCCTCCCTGCATCGACTGACCCTGGGAGCGCCCGCGAAGCCGTCCACCCACGAAGGGCCTCCCGCGCGGGAGGCCCTTCGTGGGTGGAC
>DASWMA010000652.1:0-12087 GCA_036399995.1 Longimicrobium sp.
CCCCCTCCCCCGCGTCCAGCGGGGGAGGGGGCCGGGGGGAGGGGGCCCGCCGCGGCATGCACCGATGCCTGCCGTTTCCTCCCTGTCCCCTGTCCCCTGTCCCCTGTCCCCTGTCCCCTGTCCCCCACCTCGTGTCCCCTCACCGGGACACGCGCGCGGGGCCGGATCGGGCCCGGTTCGCGTAACCGGAAGCGGTGGGTTATCTTACGCGTGTATACGATTCCGGAACGCGGATTGCCACGCATCCTGGCAGCTTCCTGCACCACCCGGAGACACACCCATGCGTACAACCTTCGCCGCCACGCTCGCCCTGCTCGCGCTGGGTGGGGCCGTGACGCTCGCCGCGCCTGCGGGCGCCGGCGCGCAGAGCGGCGCGCTCTACCGCACCGAAGAGCCGCCCGTATCCGAGCTGCAGCGCTCCGCACAGGAGCTGGGCGGCTACGAAGACCGCGCCCGCGACCGCGACGGCTTTTCCAGCCAGCGCGGCCCCTCGGTGCGCGTGTGGCTCGAGAACGACCGCGACCTGTTCTCGCCCGGCGCGCTCACCCGCGTGTACGTGCGCGCCTCGCAAGACGCCTTCGTGTCGGTGATCCACATCACCCCCGATGGCGACGTGGAGTTCCTGTGGCCGCGCGACCCCAACGACGACGGCTACCTCGAGGGCGGGCGTGCCTTCGCGCTCAGCACCCGCACCGGCAGCCGCTACGTGCGGCTGGGCTACGGCTACGGCATCGGCTACGTGTTCGCCGTGTCGAGCGACGAGCCGATGGACATGCGCCGCGTGCGCGACTTCTACTACCGGCGCACCAGCGGGTGGAACCGCGACCTGAACGTGGTGGGCGACCCCTTCCACGCCATGGAGCGCTTCGCCCGCGACCTGGTGCCCGGCTACGAGGAGGGCTACGGCTCGCTCGACTATTACAGCTACCACGTGGGGAGCAGCCGCTACCGCTACCCGCGCTACGCCTGCTACGACAGCTACGGCCCGTGGTACGGCAGCCGCAGCCCGTATTACGACGGGTGCGACCGCGTGCGGGTGTTGCTGGTGCAGGTGCCGTACTATTACGATACGCGCCACTACCGCGGCGACCGCGCCTACTACTGGCGCCGCTGGTACGCCAGCGACTACAACGGCTACTACGCCCGGCGCCGCGAGCGCGAGCCGCAGCACGGGTACAAGGAGTCGCCGTCGTCGTCGCGCGGCGTGGCGTCGTCGCCCAACCGGCGGCCGATGGTGCGCGGCGACGACGCACCGCCGCCCCGCAGCGGAGGCTCGCGCTACGGCGGCGGCGAGGCCGACGCGCAGGAGCCCAGGGTGTCGCAGCCCGGGCGCACGCGCCCCACGCTGCAGCGCCGCCCGCAGGAGAGCGAGCCCGTGCGCGCCCAGCCGCGCAACGAGCCCCGCTCGTCCGACGAGCCGCGCAGCCGCGAGCAGCGCCCCGAGCCCCGCAGCGAGCCGCGGGTGCGCGACAGCTCGCCGCCGCGGCGCGAATCGCCGCCGGCACGCAGCGCGGAGCCACGCCGCGAGTCGCCGCCCCCCTCGCGGGGGAGCGACGGCGGCAGCACCCGGTCGGCGCCCTCGGGGGCGCCCAGGGTGCGGCCCCAGTAGCGGCGGCGGCGGGCCGGGGAACCATCCCCGGCCCGCCTTTCTTCACCCCTCACGGGAAAGCCCGATGCACCCACGTCCGTCCGTCCTCTTCGCCGCGCTGGCCGCCACCGCCTGCGCGGCGCCGCTGTTCGCCCAGGCCGCCGCGCCCGTCCCGCCCGAGGTGGCCGCCGCCGCGAACGTGATCACCGTGGAAGACGCCCGCGCGCGCCTCGAGTTCCTGTCCAGCGACCTGATGCGCGGGCGCGACACGCCCAGCCCCGAGCTGAACATCGTCGCGAGCTACCTGGTGTCGAACTACCGGGCGATGGGGTTCCAGCCGGCGGGCGAGAACGGCGGCTTCATGCAGTGGTACCCGTTCCCGCTGCGGCGCATCAGCGCGGCGCAGACGCGGATGGAGGTGGCGGGGGGCGCGGCGCCGGTGTCGCTGGCGCTGAACCGCGACTTCTACGCGATCGGCGGCACGCGGCAGGCGCTCAGCGGGCCGCTCGTCTACGTAGGCCGCGCGCCCGACGCGGCGATGGGCGAGGGGTCGCTGCGCGGCCGCATCGCGGTGGCGGCGCTCCCGGGCGCGTCCACCCGCAACTGGCGCATCGAGCGCAACCGCATCCGCGGCGCGGCGCAGCGGGCGGGCGCCGCGGGGGTGGTGTACGTGCTGGGCCCCGAGTGGACGGCCGACTCGGTGGCCAAGTACGGCGCCCTGGCGGCGCGCCCCTCGCGCACGGTGGGCACCGAGCTGCCGTACCCGCAGTTCTACCTCTCGCAGGAGGCGGCGGGGCGGATCTTCGGGGCCGCGCGGCAGGACCTGGCCCGGCAGTGGACGGCCGGCGCCGAGGCCTCCTTCCGCCCGCTGCCGCTGGCGGGGCTCACCGCCACGGCGGGGATCCCGGTGGAGCAGGTGGACGAGGCGCGCGCGCCCAACGTGATCGCGGTGTGGCCGGGGAGCGACCCCGTGCTCCGCAACGAGTACGTGGTGCTTTCGGCGCACATGGACCACGTGGGGGTGGGCGAGCCGGTGAACGGCGACTCGATCTACAACGGGGCCGACGACGACGGGTCGGGGACCACGGGGATCCTGGAGGTGGCGCGTGCCTTCGCCTCGATGGGGATCCGGCCGAAGCGCTCGATCGTGTTCCTGCACGTGAGCGGCGAGGAGAAGGGGCTGCTGGGCTCGGAGTGGTACAGCGAGCACCCCACGCTGCCGCTGGCGCAGACGGTGGCGAACATCAACATCGACATGATCGGCCGCAACCACCCCGACAGCGTGGTGGTGATCGGGAAGAACTACTCCACCCTGGGCGCCACGGCCAACGCCGTGCAGCGCGCGCACCCCGAGCTGCACCTGACGCTGGCCGACGACCCGTGGCCGCAGGAGCGCTTCTTCTTCCGCAGCGACCACTTCCACTTCGCGCGCAAGGAAGTGCCGGCGATCTTCTTCTTCAGCGGCACGCACGCCGACTACCACCGGCCCAGCGACCACGCGGACAAGATCGACTACGACAAGCTCACCCGCATCGCGCGGATGGCGTTCTTCACCGCCTGGGAGGTGGCCAACGCGCCGCAGCGTCCGCAGTGGGACCCGGCCGGGCTGGCCGAGGTGCGGGGGATGACGCGGTAGGGCGGGGGAGGTACGGAGGTACGGAGGTACGGAGGTACGGAGGTGCGGAGGTACGAAAGCGGGGCCCGTCGCATGGACGGGCCCCGCTTTCGTACTCCAGTCAGAGCGCGCGCCGGCGGGAGCCCTCTCCCTGGCGCTTCGCGCCTGTCCCTCCCCCAAACTGCTGGGGGAGGGACCTGGGGCGCTTCGCGCCGGCTACTGCGGTGTTGTCGCGGCCAGGGTGCGGGAATGCGGACACCGCGCATCCCGCTCCACCCGACCTCCGCGCGGCAACGGAGGAGGAAAGAAGCAGTGGCCTCCGTCGTTGAAGCCTCGCGCAGTTTGCGAGGCTTCGTGCCGTTCCAGCCGTGGCTTCAGCCGCCCCATCACGAACCAGGACGAAACGGCACCGACCCGTCCACCGCGCCGACCAGCCTCGCGCAGTTTGCGAGGCTTTTCGTCGTTGTCGCTGCGGCTTCAGCCGCCGGTGGACGGATCCGGACCAAGGATCTGTGGCCCGCGGAAGCCTCGGTGAAGGCTCGGCCGCCCGCTACTCCTCGCCGCGGAGGACGCGGAGGAAGGCCTCGCCGAACTTCTCCAGCTTCGCGGGGCCCACGCCCGAGACGGCCAGCATCGCGCGCTCCGTCTGCGGGTTCGCGCGGGCGATCTCGATCAGCGTACGGTCGCTGAACACGCAGTAGGCGGGCTGGCTCAGCTCGCGCGCGAGCCGCGAGCGCAGCGTCCGCAGCCGCCCGTACAGCTCCGCCTGCTCGGGCGTGGGCTCGTCCAGCGGCTCGCGTTCCCGGCGGGCGGGCGCACCGCGGGGCGCGTGGGTGCCGCCCGGGCGGGTGGCGCCGCCGGCGTGCGCGCGCAGCAGCTCCATCAGCGGCGCGCCGAAGCGGTCCAGCAGCTTCGGCGTCACGCCGGGCACCTCCAGCAGCGCTTCGGGCGTGTCGGGCCCGGCGTTGGCGATGTTCCCCAGCACGTCGTCGGAGAAGACCATGAAGGCGGGCGTGTCGTGCCTGCGCGCCAGCTCGCGCCGCAGCACGCGCAGCTGGTCGCGCAGCAGGTCGGTCCCTGAGCGCTCGGAGAGGACGCCGTCGGTGGCCAGGTCGTACCCCTCGCGCCGGGCGTCGCGGCGGTCGCGGCGGAACTCCTTCGGCAGCCGTTCGCGGGGCTGGCGCTCGCGGCGGCCCGGCGGGCCGGGGGGCGAGTCGTCGAGGGTGATCCCGTGCTGCGCGGCCAGGCCGCCGTCGCTCAGGCAGTTGTCGCAGGCGCCGCAGTGCTTCATCGCCGCGCTGTCGCCGAAGTACTGCAGCACGAAGCCGCGCCTGCAGTCCTTGGTGTACGCGTAGATCTGCATCTTCTGCAGCTTCCACAGGTCGTTCTCGCGCTTCTTCTCCAGCGTCTGCCAGTCCACCTCCAGCCGGTTGACCGGCGTCTTGCGGTCCAGCACCCACACCCCCTCGCTGGCCTGCTGCCACTCCAGGAAGCTTCCCTCCTGCAGCCGGTCCATCAGCTCCACCACGCTCTCGCCCCCCGCCGCGCGGGCGAGGAGGCGCCACTCGAGCTCGGCGCCCCTGTACACGCGCTCGCCCCCGGCCGCCTTCCAGATCGCGCGCAGGAAGTTCAGCTCGGTCTCGCGCCCGGCCAGCTCGGCCGAGATGCGCTGCGGCGTGGCCAGCAGCCGCAGCCGGATCCCCTGGCCGCCCATCGCGGCGCCTTTGACGACCCCCGCCTGCTCCAGGATGCGCACCGCCGAGCCGATCGCCTTGTCGCTCTTGACCGTCCCCCTCAGCTCCAGCGCGATCTCGTCCGCCTGCGTGGTGCACAGCCCGCCGGCGTCGGCGTCGCGGCGCATCACGCGCAGCACCGCCTCCACCGCGGCGCGGGGCGGGTTGGCGACGTCGATGAAGAACTCGTGGGTGAAGCGGTCGGTGTACGAGTGGAGGAGGACGCAGTCGGAGTTCTGCCCGTCGCGCCCGGCGCGGCCCGCCTCCTGGTAATACGCCTCGAGGTTGCCGGGCATGTTGTAGTGGACCACGATGCGGACGTCGCTCTTGTCGATCCCCATCCCGAAGGCGTTGGTGGCCACCACCACCGGCGTCTCGCCGCGCATGAAGCGCTCCTGGATGCGCTTGCGCTCGCGGTCCACCAGCCCGGCGTGGTAGCCGACCGACGAGACGCCGTTGCCGTTCAGCAGCGAGTTCAGCGCGTCCACGCTCTTGCGGGTGGAGGCGTAGACGATGGCGCTCCCCTCGCGCCCGCGCAGGAGCTTGAGGAGGATGCGGTCCTTCTCGCTGTCGTTCTTCGCCCGCAGCACGTGCCAGTGCAGGTTGCGGCGGTCGAAGCCGGTCACCAGCACGCGCGGGCTCTGCAGCCGCAGCTGCCGCACGATGTCGCGCCGCACCTCCTCCGTGGCCGTGGCCGTGAGCGCGGCGATCGGCGGGTTGCGCAGCAGGCTGCGCACGCGCCCCAGGCGCAGATACGAGGGGCGGAAGTCGTGCCCCCACTCCGACACGCAGTGCGCCTCGTCCACCGCCAGCAGCGACACGTTCAGCGCCGCCAGCCGCTGCTGGAAGCTCTCCGAGTCGAAGCGCTCGGGGGCCACGTAGACGAGCTTGTACTCCCCCTGCTCGGCCCCCGCCAGCCGCGCAGACATCTCCGAGCCGGTGAGCGACGAGTTGAGAAAGGTGGCGGGAAGCCCCACGGCGGCCAGGTTGTCGACCTGGTCCTTCATCAGCGAGATCAGCGGCGAGACGACGAGGGTCACGCCGGGAAGGATCATCGCCGGCACCTGGTAGCAGATGCTCTTGCCGCCGCCGGTGGGCATCACGGTGAGCGAGTCGCCGCCGGAAAGGACGTTGGTGACCGCCTGGTCCTGCCCGGGCCGGAAGTCGGAATAGCCCCAGAACCGCCGCAGCACCTCGCGCGCGGCGTGTAGCCCGTCAGGGGGAGCGTGGGTGGCGAGGGTGGCTTCGCTCAAGGTGCCCGGAATGAGGGAGGGTGCACGCGTGCGCCCCGTACACGCGTCCACCGGCGCGGTTCGCCCGAGATGAACGAAGTGCACGAATCGATGCCCGCGAATATACGTGCTTTGCGTCCACATTTCAAGCACGTTCCGGCGCACGGGGGATGATGCCGCGACGGGGTGGGGGAGGGCGGTTGAAACCGCTGCAACGACCACACGAAGTCCGCCTTCGCGGACTACCGCATCCGCTCTCCCCGACGTTTCGGCCCGCGAGACCGACTTCGAGCGATCGTCGCGATCCGGCGCCTCCGCTCGCCCGCGCCGAAGTAGCCGGCGCGAAGCGCCCCGGGTCCCTCCCCCCGGCAGTTTTGGGGGGAGGGACAGGCGCCCCCAGGCGCCAGGGTGGGGGCCCGCGGGGCGTCCGATTACCGCATGCTTGACAACCAATAAGTCATCACTTATCAATTAACCATGCAGAACGCAGCCGCGGCCGAGAACAAGATCTTCCAGGCGCTGGCGGACCCGAGCCGCCGGGCGATCTTCGAGTCGCTCACGCGGGGCGAGGCGGCGGTGAAAGACCTCACGGCGCGCTTCGACATCTCGCAGCCGGCGGTCTCGCAGCACCTCGCCGCGCTGAAGGATGCCGGGCTGGTGAACGGCCGCCGCGAGGGGCGCCTCGTCTACTACCGGGTGGAGCCGCAGGGGATGAAGCCGCTGATCGACTGGATCGCGCACTACCGCGCCTTCTGGACGGAGCACGTCGACCGCCTCGAACGACTGCTGGAGGAGATGGACGAATGACGGTCGCCGACAACACCGCGCGCTCGCAGAACGAAGCCATCTCGTTCGAGTTCGATCTCCACCATTCGCCCGCGAAGGTGTGGCGCGCGCTGACCGACCCGGTGCTGCTGGCGGAGTGGCTCCTCCCCGTGGTGGGCCTCGAGCTGGCGCCGGGGGCGGCGTTCGCCTTCAAGACGCAGCCGCACCCCGGCTGGGACGGCACCGTGAGCTGCCGGTTCCTCGAGATCGAGGCGCAGCGGAAGCTCAGCTACACCTGGACCGTGGGCGACATGGAGCTGGACACCGTGGTCACTTTCACGCTCACGCCCACCGCCTCGGGCACGCGCCTGTCGCTGGTGCAGTCGGGCTTCAAGCCGCACCAGAAGCAGAACTTCGGCGGTGCGCGCTACGGCTGGAGGATGATGGGGGGGCGGCTCGTGGAGCTGCTCGCGACGCTCCCGTGACCGGCCGAGGCTCGACCGTTCCGCGCGCCCGGCCACCCGCCGCGCTTCGTCACCCTGGCGAGCAGGGCACGCTCGCCGAGGGCCGTGTTCCCGCCCCACTCCGGGGCCGACTTGAAAGGAGGAGACCAATGAACTGGAATCGCTGGATTCGGCAGAGCCACCGCTGGCTCTCCATCGTCTTCACGGTGGCCGTGATCGCCAATTTCGTCGCCCTGGCACGTGGGGGCGGGGCGCCGCCGCCGCCGTGGGTGACCTACT
This sequence comes from Longimicrobium sp., assembly GCA_036399995.1. Classification (GTDB taxonomy): domain Bacteria; phylum Gemmatimonadota; class Gemmatimonadetes; order Longimicrobiales; family Longimicrobiaceae; genus Longimicrobium. Next base: position 7,677 of record DASWMA010000652.1, read on the forward strand.
CGCCGCTGCTGCCGCTGGCGCTGCTCCTGTTCAGCGGCCTGTACATGTTCGTGCTGCCGTATGCCACCCGGTGGCGCGGCGGGCGCCGCGCCGGCTGAACGCCCAACCACAGGGGACGATGATGACCACGCATCTGAAGGCGGCAGGCGAGGCGGCCTCCGAGCTGATCAGCGAGCGGATCGCCGGGCTGGGCGACTGGAGAGGCGACACGCTGGCCAGGATGCGCGCCCTGATCCACGAGGCCGATCCACACGTGGTGGAAGAGTGGAAGTGGATGGGGACGCCCGTCTGGTCGCACGACGGGGGAATCTGCACGGGAGAGACGTACAAGTCGGTCGTGAAGCTGACCTTCTTCAAGGGCGCTTCGCTGGACGACCCCACCGGGCTCTTCAACTCGAGCCTCGACGGGAACACGAGGCGCGCCATCGACATCCGCGAGGGCGAGGAGATCGACGCGGACGCGTTCCGGGCGCTCGTCCGCGCGGCCGTGGCTCACAACGCGTCCTCCGGAAAGAAGTCCACGAAACGCGGGTGATCCCGCGTGGCGGAGACCGACGCCGTCGCCTCCCGCGGAGGAGTCCGGCCCCTGGGCCTCGCTGCCGGCGACTCGCCCGGAAGGCGGCGGAAGACCACGTAGAGTCTCCGAGGCAGCCCCGGATCGCCGTCGGCGCGCCGGCGGGCGCACGGCGGTGGTGCTGCTGGGGCTGGCCGCGAACCTGATCGCGGCCGGCCGCGCCGGTGCCGCACGGCCGCACGCGTCCCGCGACGAGCTGCACGAGGCAGGGCGCCACGACGCGCACGCCGTCGAGGCGGCCCTGCATTCCGGCGGGGCGCAAACCGGCCACTCCGGCCGCGGACGTCCACCCGCAGGCGCTGCACGATGAAGCCAGGCTGGCCAAGCGCGACGCGATCGAATTCGCGTTTCCCGCGCCCGCCGTCGCGCTTCCCGCGCCGGTCGAGTCCGAGATCGAGTCTCCGACGAGCGAGCCGCCCGGTTCGCTCCGCCCCCGCGCCGCCGCCCGGCGACCCGCGCGCGCCCCCTCCCTCGTGTCATTCTCCCGCCATGCGCGTCGTTCGACGTGCGTGGCATCAGTCGCCGTTCCCAACCGTTCCCAACGTCGCCCGAGAAGAATAGAAGCAGGAATATTTCCGCCCCACGTCCGGCCTGTTCCTTCCCACGCACCTCTGCGCATTCCGCCACATCACTCTGTTTGGGACGTAGAATCCTGACCCGATGCAGGCGAGGTCATCTGGTGAGGATTTGTCTCGCGGCAACCGGGTCACCTTCCCGTGACGGCAATTTTTAGTGAGATTGATAAAGAGCGTATAATGCTATGCGTGCTTCTCGAGAGGCCGGATTGCGCGTGGGCGCCGCCGGCTGGCGACCTGTGGCCGTAATGCGGTACCCAGGGAGGGGAGGCTCGCCGGATCAGGACCAGGGGGAGAGGCCAATTCGGCCTCTCCCGCTTCCTTCTTCTGGACCCGCTCATCCCGCCTCAGCTCAGCAGGCGCAGCGGCACTGCTGCGGCTGGGGCGGGATGAGTACGCGCTCCTCACGTCTGCGGGTGGAGCTTTCGCACGAGCGCATGGACCGGCTGCAGGAGATGGGGCGCGCCGAGAACGCCGCGCTCGTGAGCGGGCGAGGCGATGGACAGGGCCGTGGTGGAGCGGTGGAGCGCCGGGCGCACGCTGGTGAATGCGTATGGGCCGCCCGGGACCGCCGTCTGCGCCACCTTCGCCTCCCGCCAGCCAGACGGGCGCACTCCGTCCCATCGGCCGCTCCTTCGCGAACCTCCCTCGCGGTCACTCTGGGCACTACGGGCTGAACTGCGCGCTGAGCTACAGCACCAGTTTCTTCGAGCGCGACACCGCCCGACCGGATGCTCGGCCACCTCTCGCGGGTGCTGGAGCAGGTCGGCGGCGTTAGGACGAATTCTTCGAGCTGGGCGGCCATTCCCTCCTCGTCGTGCAGCGCATCGAGCGGCTGCGGCGGCGGGGCCGGCGCGCGGAGGTAGGGACCCTGTTCATCACCCCGGCCCACCGGCGAAAGCCTGCAGGTGCTGGTGCCGCCCAACCTGATCCCCGGGTTGAGCCCGATCGATCCCGACGAAGTGGGATCTGACCAATAGGAGGTAGTTTCGTGACGTTCCAATCGCTTCTGGCAACGCTCGCCGCCGCCGGGATCCAGCTTCGCGGAGACGGCGAAGAGATCGTCGTAGCCGGAAACAGGAGCGCCCTGAACGCCGAGCTGGTCAGCGAGCTGCGCGCGCACAAGGCGACGCTGCGCGACTTCGTCCGCGAGCACGGCGGAGCGTGGGCCCCCAGGGTGATCACCCCGGAGATGCTGCCGCTGGTGACGCTCAGCCAGGCGGAGATCGACGGGATCGTGGCGGGGGTGGAGGGTGGCGCGGGGAACGTGCAGGACATCTACCCGCTGGCGCCGCTGCAGGAGGGGATCCTCTTCCACCACCTGCTGCAGCCCGATGGCGACACGTACCTGCTCCCCTCCCTGCGCGACTTCGAGCGCCGGGAAGAGGTGGACGCGTACCTGGCCGCGCTGCAGGCCGTGATCGACCGGCACGACATCCTGCGCACCGCCGTGGTGTGGGAGGGGCTGCCCGAGCCGGTGCAGGTGGTGTGGCGCCGGGCGCGGCTGGCGGTGGAGGAGGTCGAGCTGGACGCCGCGGAAGGCGACGACGCCGGGCAGGCGCTCTGGGACCGGTTCGATACGCGCCGCACCCGGCTGGACATTCGCCGGGCCCCGGTGATGCGGGCCTTCGTGGCGCGCGACGCGGCGAACAGCCGCTGGCTCCTCCTGCTGCTGCGGCACCACCTCATCATCGACCACACCTCGCTGGAGGTGATGCAGAAGGAGATCCGCGCGCACCTGCAGGGGCGTGAGGCGGAGCTCCTCGCCCCGCTCCCCTTCCGCAACTACGTGGCGCAGGCGCGGCTGGGCGCGAGCCGGGCCGAGCACGAGGCGTTCTTCCGCACGCTGCTGGGGGGCGTGGAGGAGCCGACGGCGCCGTTCGGCCTGCTCGACGTGTTCAGCGACGGGTCCGACATCGAGGCGGCGGCGCAGATGGTGGACCCGGCGCTCGACGCGCGGCTCCGGGCCCGGGTGCGGGCGCTGGGCGTGAGCGTGGCCAGCGTGTGCCACCTGGCGTGGGGGCAGGTGGTGGCGCGGGCGACCGGGCGCGACGACGTGGTGTTCGGGACGGTCCTCTTCGGCCGGATGCAGGGGGGGGAGGGCGCCGACCGGACGATGGGGCTGTTCATGAACACCCTGCCGGTGCGCGCGCGGGTGGGGGCGGAAGGGGCGGAGGCGAGCGTGCGTGCGATGCACCGGCAGCTCGCCGAGCTGCTGCGGCACGAGCACGCGTCGCTGGCACTGGCCCAGCGGTGCAGCCGCGTGGAGGCCCCGGCGCCGCTGTTCAGCTCACTCCTGAACTACCGCCACAGCGGTGGGGCGGGGCAGGCGCGGCTGGCGGACCTGTCCCAGAAGGCCCAGGAGGCCGGCGGGATGCGCCGGCTGCGGAGCGAAGACCGGACGAACTACCCGATCACCTTCTCGGTGACCGACCCGGGCGAGATGCTGCACCTGTCGGCGCAGGTGCCGCGGTCGGTGGGCGCGGCGCGGGTCTGCGCGCTGATGCACCGCGCGCTGGAGTCGCTGGTGGAGGCGCTGGAGGCGGCGCCGAACCGCGAGATCGCGGCGCTCGACGTCCTTCCCGAGATGGAGCGGCGCCTGGTCGTCGACGAGTGGAACCGGACCGAGGCCGAGGTTCCGGCGGACCGCTGCATCCACGAGCTGTTCGAAGCCCAGGCGGCGCGCACGCCGGGGGCGGTGGCCGTGCGCTTCGAGGAGGCGTCGCTCACCTACGCGGAACTGAACGAGCGCGCGAACCGGCTGGCGCATTACCTCGTCCGTCTGGGCGTCGGGCCGGAGGTCCGCGTGGGGCTCTGCCTGGAGCGGAGCTTGGAGATGGTGGTCTCGCTCCTGGCCGTGCTGAAGGCCGGCGGCGCCTACGTGCCGCTGGACCCGGGGCTGCCCGCCGAGCGGCTGGCGTACATGCTGGAAGACAGCGCCGTGCCGCTGGTGCTGGTGCAGGCTGCCCTGCGTGGGACCGTGCCCGCGCGCGAAGGCGTGGCGGTGCTGGCGGTGGACGCGCTGGCGGAGCGGCTGGCGGCGGAGAGCGCGGAGAACCCAAAGAGCGGCGCGGGGCCGGGTTCGCTGGCGTACGTCATCTACACCTCCGGCTCCACCGGCCGCCCCAAGGGGGTGATGAACCAGCACCGGGGCGTGGTGAACCGCCTGGTGTGGATGCAGGCGCAGTTCCGCCTGGGCGCGGACGACGTGGTGCTGCAGAAGACGCCGTTCTCGTTCGACGTCTCCGTGTGGGAGTTCTTC
>DASWMA010000653.1:0-5984 GCA_036399995.1 Longimicrobium sp.
GGTGAGGAGTGGTCCGGGTGGCCGGGGAGGTGAAATCCGGTGGCCGCCCGTCGTCGCGGCGGTCCCCGATGCTGCCGGGAGCCGCCGGACGGCAGATAGTCTACGCGCTCGGGCTCCGTTTGGGAATCGGGCCCGGTGGCGGTAATGGAGCGGGTGGCGTACTGCGCCGCGGTCACCACCCCTGAGGGGTCCGCCGTGTGCACCACGCGGGGATCGAGGCAGACGACGCGCGCGGGGCGCCGTGAATGCCCGTTTCTGGTTCTTGCCGCCGCCCTCCAGGCTGCGGGACGGCGAGATGATGAGGTGCGCGTGGCGTCTGGAGGCCGGCCGGCCGACGGCGCGGGGGGCGCTGGCGCTTCTCGAGACGAAGCCTGATCGGGCGTTTTCGCACGGTGACGCGCACCGTCCGGCCAGCGCAAGAGAACCCGGCGCGCGGCTGCTCCGCTTTCCGTCGCATGCCTGGGCGTGCGACGAGTTGACGCGGAGGCGTGCACGGGTCCATTCTGCCGTCTTCAACCGCAACCGGTGGGGACCGTGAGCGACGATCGGGAGGGAACGGGCGGGGGCGTCCCCGAGTGGGCGCTGCGCTACGACGCGGGCGAGTATCCGCTCTACGCCGTGACCGGCGACGCGGTGGCGCTGGCGCGCGACGCGCACGGCGGCGGGGCCGCGCTGCGCGCGCTGGTGGTGGTGCGCGGGCGCGAGCCCTTCCGCGGGCTCGACGCGTGGCCGGGCGGCTTCCTCGACTGGGAGGAGGACCCCACCACCCGCGAGACGGCGCTGCGCGAGCTGCACGAGGAGACGGCGGTGCGCGAGCCCGAGTACCTGGAGCCGCTGGGGAGCTACACCCAGAACGGGCGCGACCCGCGCCAGTTCGCCGGGCACCCGGACGAACGGACGGGTAAATGGGTGCCCACGGGGGCGCGGGTGGCCAGCAACGCGTACCTGATGCTGATGCCGGCTCCCGCCGAGGTGACCGCCGACGCCGAGGAGACGGAGGGGGCGCACTGGACCGACGTCTACCGCTACCTCCCCTGGGAAGACCTGCGCGGCGACGCCGGCCGGGCCGCCGCCCGCGAGGTGCTGGACGCGCTGGAGGCGTGGGCGGCGCGGCAGGGCGGCGGCGCGCGCGAGCGCACCGACGCGGCGTTCGGGCACGGCCTGCGCGAGTGGAACGAGGAGCGCGTGGCGGAGCGCTGGCGGCTGCTGTACGACGCGCGGCTGGTTCCCGAGGCGTGCCGCGACCGCTGGGGGCGTTCCGACGGGAAGGGCTTCGGGCGCGAGATGGCGTTCGACCACCGCCGCATCATGGCCGACGCGCTGGCGCGGGTGCGCGGGAAGATCAAGTACCTCCCCGCGGCGCTGCGCGCCCTGGCGGGCGACGAGTTCACGCTGGACGAGCTGCAGGCCGCCTGCGAGGCGGTGGCGGGGCGCCCGCTGCACCGCGCCAACTTCCGCCGCGCCGTGGCGCAGAGCAAGGGCGACCGGCAGACGCGCACCCCGCGCATCGTGGCGGGCACCGGCCGGCGGCGCGCGCGTGCCGGGGGCGAGCCCGGGGTGGCGCCCGAGCTGTTCGCCTTCGTCCCCGGCATCGTCCGCGCGCGGCTCGACCCGTCGCTGCGGCTCCCCTTCCTCTCGGTGGAGGGGGCCGGTGGGGCGACTGATCCGGACGCGGACGAGGACGCTTGACGGCGCCTCGTCCGCTCGCTATGCTGTGCGACAGCAAGATTGTTCTCAACTTGAGAATGCCAACGGAGCCGCGCCGATGATCGACCATCCGCCCGAAGACGCCGCCGACCGCGCCGCGCACCTGCACGCCGGGCTCGCGCGCTTTCCGGCCGAGCTCTTCCAGTTCGACCCGCGCATCCGCACCGGGTGGCTGTCGGACCGCTACTTCCTGCGCACGGCGCTCACGCTGCAGCACGCCGGGCGCGACCCCGTGGCCACCCTCCAGGTGTTCGCCAAGCAGCAGGGCGTGCTGGCGGGGGTGTACGAGGCCGTGCGGCTGCTGCAGACGCAGCTGGCGCCGGGGTACGACGCCCGCGCCCTGGAGGTGCACACGCTGCTCGAGGGCGATTCCATCAACCAGGGCGGCGGCGACGACTGGGAGCCGGTGATGCACGTGTCCGGCTACTATCGCGGCTTCGCCCACTTGGAGACGCCGCTGCTGGGCGTGCTCGCCCGGCGCTCGCTGATCGCCAGCAACACGCGCATCGTGGTGGACGCGGCGGCCGGCCGGCCGGTGATCTTCATGGCGCCGCGGCACGACGACTGGCGCGTGCAGACGCCCGACGGCTACGCGGCGGTGGTGGGCGGGGCGCAGAGCGTGTCGAGCGACGCGGCCGGCGCGTGGTGGGGGGCGCGCGGCGTGGGCACCATGCCGCACGCCATGATCGCGGCCTTCGACGGCGACACCGTGGCGGCCACGCTGGCGTTCGCGCGCTACCTGCGCGAGCACGAGCCCGACGTGGCCATCATGAGCCTCGTGGACTACGAGAACGACTCGGTGCACACCTCGCTGCAGGTGGCGCGGGCGATGCGCGCCGAGTTCGGCGACAACGTCCTTTCCGCGGTGCGCGTGGACACCAGCGAGCGGCTGATCGACGCGTCGCTGATCGGCGACCCCCAGGTGTGGGGGCGGGCCAAGCTGACCGGCGTGAACGCGTACCTCGTGCACAAGATGCGGCGCGCGCTCGACGCGGAGGGGTTCGACTACGTGGGGATCGTGGCCAGCGGCGGCTTCACGCCCAGCAAGATCCGGCGCTTCGAGGCGGAAGGCGTTCCCGTGGTCGCGTACGGCGTGGGGAGCAGTCTGCTGGGCCACAGCGACCCCAGCAGCGGCCTGCTGAACGACTTCGACTTCACCGCCGACCTGGTGAAGGTGAACGAGCGGCCCGAGGGGAAGATCGGCCGCTCCTTCCGCGAGAACCCGCGGATGGTGCAGCTGGACTGGGCGCAACTGTAAGCGTCCGGTGCCCGGTGCCCGGTGCCAGGTCCCCAGTGCCCAGTGCCCAGTGCCCAAGCACTTCAGGATCCGCGCGGCAGCGGGTGTGATGATTCGCCCGGTGCGTGGGTCGATGAGGGGCCGATCGATGGCGTCTTTGCGCGTGACGCCGTGAATTGGACGAGGAGGCGGTGATGACGGATGGAATCGGACGGATCGGGTGGGTGGTGGACGCGCAGAACGACTTCCTCATCCCCGCGGCGGAAGGGGGACGGCTCTACGTGCACGACCTGTTCGACAACGGGGAAGACGCAGGCGCCGTCCAGATCATCCCCAACCTGACGCGCGCGGTGGAGTGGATGCGGGCCGAGTGCCACGTGATGGTCTACACCGGCGACTGGCACGCCTACGGCGACGAGGAGATCGACCCCGTGTCGCCCGACGCGACCAAGGGGACGTATCCGCCGCACTGCATGGGGCTGTCGGACGACGCGGCCGAGCGCGAGGGCGCGCAGATCCACGCCAGCATCCGCCCACACGCGCCGATCGTGCTCCCGCGCGAGGCGACGGACCAGCAGGCGCCCGAGGTGGCGCGGCAGGCGATCGCCGAGCGGCGGCCGGTCTTCATCCAGAAAAGCCGGTTCAACGTCTTCGAGGGGAATCCCGCCTCCGACGCGCTGGTGCGCGAGCTGAAGTCGCTGCTGGGCGGGCGCGTGGAGATCTACGTGGCCGGCGTGGCGCGCGACGTGTGCGTGAAGCAGGCGGTGGAGGGGATGCTGGACCCGCTGCGTGGCTACCCGGTGACCGTGGTGACCGACGCCACCTGGGGGCTGGGGCTGGAGGACGAGTCGGAAAGCCTCTCGCGCTGGTCGCAGGCCGGCGCCGCGCTGATCACCACCCGCGGGCTGGAGCTGCGCGCGGCCTGAGGGTCGTCCGATCCCACGACAGGCGGTGCAGGGAAGGCCGGACGGGATCGCAGTCGATGAAGATGCGACTGAGGCCGCGGTCGCGGCTGCACCGGCACGCCGTCCGTGTTCGCGGGCATCGTGGCCCGGCGCCCGGCGCGATCCGCCAGCGCGCGTCCATTGCCGCCGCACACCCCCACCCGGCGGGTCCGGCGGCTGCTTCTATCTCATCATTTCACCCTCACTTGCACCGTCATGGACACCTCGCTCAAAGACCGCATGGAAGTGGTGCAGGGTGACATCACGAAGCTGGCGGTGGATGCCATCGTGAACGCGGCCAACACGTCGCTGCTCGGGGGCGGCGGGGTGGATGGCGCCATCCACCGGGCGGCGGGGCCCGAGCTGGTGATGGAGTGCCGGATGCTGCACGGGTGCCGCACCGGCGAGGCCAAGGTGACGGGCGGGTACCGGCTTCCCGCGAGGTGGGTGATCCATACCGTAGGCCCGGTATGGCAGGGTGGCGGACACGGCGAAGACGAGCTGCTGGCCGGCGCCTGGCGCAACTCGCTCAAGATCGCTGCGGACAAGGGGTTGGATACGGTCGCGTTCCCCTCCATCAGCACCGGCGCGTACCGCTTTCCGCTGGAACGCGCGGCGCGCATTGCGGTGTGTGAGACGGCCGCCTTTCTGGCCGGGAACCCGCATCCGCGAAAGGTGATCTTCTGCACCTTCGGAGACGATGCATACAGAGGATACTTGACGGCGGTGCAAGCGGTACTTTAACTATAGCGCACACCGGAAACATTGCAGTTCATGACCCTCGCTTTTCCGATCCGGTACCGCGCGGCGCCCGGCGCGCCCGCGACCCAACCGCCGAGCCTGGAGCACACATGGACGATCTGCAGGAAGTCAAGGCGCTGCTCGACGAGATCAACGCCACCATCTCGAGCTACGATCCCGTCCTGAAGGAGCGGGCCCGCGACATCCTCCTGGAGCGCGCCTTCGGCACCCGCAGCACGCGGAGCGCACCCGCCCGCTCGCGTACGTCCGGCGACAGCGAAGGTGAAGGCGAAGGGGGCGGCACCGGCGGCGGCGAAGAGGCGCCGCGCCGCCGCGGCCGGCCCAAGGGAAGCACCAACACGCGCCGCGCCGGCGGGAGCACCGCGTCGATGATCGAGCGGTGGCGCCCCGAGACCATGGCCGAGCGCGCGCTGCTGGGCGCCTACGTGCTGGCCCGCGGCCGCGCCGACCGCACGGTCACCAGCCAGGCGATCAACGCCGAGCTCAAGCGCAACGGCCTGCCGGTGCCCAACATCACCCGCGCCATCGAGAGCAACCTGCGCGCGCGTCCGCCCCTGATGGTGCAGAAGAAGAAGATGGGCACCACCCGCCAGGCGCGGAAACAGTACGCGCTCACGCAGGAAGGGGTGGACCTGGTGGAGAGCAAGCTGCGGGAAAGCTGACAAGTGCCGGGTGCTAGGTGCTAGGTGCTAGGTGCTAGGTGCTAGGTGCTAGGTGCTAGGTGCTAGGTGCTAGGTGCTAGGTGCTAGGTGCTAGGTGCCAGGTGCTGATGGCCTGACGAAGATATCGAAGCCAGAGTTGACGAAGCGCTTCTTCCATCCGGAAGGGGCGCTTCGTTTCTTCAGCGGAGATACCAGGCACTGGGCACTGGGCACTGGGCACTGGGCACTGGGCACCCCGCACCTAGCACCCCGCACCCAGCACCCCGCACCCAGCACCCCGCACCTCCTCGCACTCCTCTTGCGCATCTTGTCGCCGCGCATTCGCTTGCAGCGGAAATCGTCGCCCTTCGCGTGCCCCTGAACCGATCTCCCGTGCCCGACGCACCCTCCGCCGCCACGCCCGGAACCTCCTCGCGGGGGCCGGCCGCGCTCGTGGCGGTGTTCGGGCTGCTCGTCATCCTGCTGCTGAGCGTGGTGATCCTGGCGAACGCGGGGTTCCGCGAGCTGGCGTCGGCCAACCGCTGGAGCATCCACACCTACCAGGTGATCACCGAGGCCGAGGGGCTGAGCGCCTCGCAGGCCGAGCTCGAAACCACCTTCCGCGGCTTCGCGCTCTCGGGCGACACGCGCTTCCTGGACGCCTGGCGGGCCGGAACGCGCGAGTGGGAGCGG
>DASWMA010000654.1:0-10377 GCA_036399995.1 Longimicrobium sp.
TGTCGCGCCGGTGCGGCTTACGGCTGCGCCGGCGGGGTGGCGGGCGCGGTGGCCGGGGGCGCGGCGGGGGTGCCGGCGCCGGTGGCCGTGGCCGGGTCGTTGCCGCCCTGCGTGGCCGCGGGGGCCGGCGTGGCGGGCGCCGCCGGGGCGGTGCCGGGGGCCTGGTTCTGCGCGCCCGGGCGCTGGTTCAGCGGCACGGCCGGGCTCTGCGTGGCCGGCGCGGCGGGCGCGCCCTTCTGCAGCCCGCGCAGCACCGAGGTGGGCCGCTGCGGACGCGACGAAAGGATCGACAGCGTGAAGGCGATCACCACGAACAGCCCGCCCGCCCACCAGCTGGCCTTGTGCAGGATGGTGGTGGCCTGGCGGCTCCCGAACAGGGTGTCGGTGCCCGCGCCGCCGCCCATGGCCGCAAGACCGCCGCCCTTGCCGGACTGCAGCAGCACCACCGGGATCAGCACCAGCGCGTCGAGAATCAGCAGGATCAGCAGAAGCGTGAACACGTAGGCTTCTTCCGGAGGTCAGGGGGGATGGTCAGGCCGGGGCCGTAAAGCCCTGAAACTTAGCAGGATGCGGCGTTACGTCAACCTGCGGGCCGACGGGAAGCACGCGGCCGGCGCCCCGCGGCGGGTGAGCCGCGGGGCGCCGGCCTTCGCGGGGGTTGCGGCCCGGGCGGGTTCCGTCAGGCGCCGACCGCGCGCAGGCCGTCGCGCGCGATGCGGTTCTGCTCGTCCACGAAGATGAACACGGGGCGGTAGCGCTCCAGCTCTTCCTCGTTGTACTGCGCGTAGCTGATCACGATCACCTTGTCGCCCGGGTGCGCCAGGCGGGCGGCCGCGCCGTTCAGGCAGATCTCGCCGCGCCCCGGGACGCCGGGGATCACGTACGTCTCGAAGCGGGCGCCGTTGTTCACGTTCACCACCGCCACCTGCTCGTACTCCAGCAGGTCGGCGGCTTCCATCAGCACGGGGTCGATGGTGATCGACCCCACGTAGTTCAGATCCGCCCCGGTCACGGTAGCCCGGTGGATCTTCGACTTGCACATGGTGCGGTTCATGGTCGATCCTCTGGGCTGTTCGTCCTTATGCGATCAGGCAAGCAGCGCGTTGTCGATCAGGCGCGTGCTTCCCACCCGCGCCGCCACGGCCACCAGGGTGCCCGGGGCGGCGCTCTCCACCGGCGCCAGCGTATGCGGGTGTGCCACCTCGGCGTACTCGGGCTCCACCCCCGGCGCCCCGAGCGCCTTCCACACCGCGGCGCGCAGCACCGCGGCGCTGCGCTCGCCGGCGGCGTACAGCGCCTGCGCGTGCACCAGCGAGCGCGAGAGCGCCAGCGCCGACGCCCGCTCGCCGGCCGACAGGTAGACGTTGCGCGAGCTCATCGCCAGCCCGTCGGGCTCGCGGACGATCGGCGCCACGTCCACCTCCACCGCCATGTCGAGGTCGGCCACCATGCGGCGGATCAGGGTGGCCTGCTGCCAGTCCTTCTGGCCGAACACCGCCACGTCGGGGGTGAAGATGCCGAACAGCTTGGCCACCACCGTCAGCACGCCCCGGAAGTGGCCCGGGCGGCTCCCCCCGTCCAGCCACCCGCCGATCTCCTCGTCGGGCACGATGGACACGCGCGGCTCGCCACCGGGGTACATCTCCCCCACGGGCGGCGCGAACACCAGCTCCGTCCCCTGCCCGCCGGCCAGCGCCAGGTCGCGCTCGAGGCTGCGCGGGTAGCGCTCCAGGTCTTCGGTGGGCCCGAACTGCAGCGGGTTCACGAAGATGGACATCGCCACCGCATCCGCCCGCTCGCGCGCGCGGCTTACCAGCGACAGGTGGCCTGCGTGCAGGTACCCCATGGTGGGCACCAGCCCCACGCGCTTCCCCGCCGCGCGCTGCCGGGCCACCCAGGCGCGCACCTCGGCGCGGGTGCGCACCAGCTTCACCCCGGCTTCCGCCGCGACGGCCTCGATGGAGGCGGCAGGCACCGCGGTGCTCATGCGAAGGTGTGCTCGGCGGCGGGGTACTCGCCGCCCTTCACCGCCTGCACGAAGGCGCCGCACCCCGCCTCGGCCGCGTCGCCCAGCTCGGCGAAGCGGCGCAGGAACTTCGGGGTGAAGTCGCGGTTGAGCCCCAGCGCGTCCTGCAGCACCAGCACCTGCCCGTCGCACTCCACCCCGGCGCCGATGCCGATGGTGGGCACGCCCACCGCCGCCGTGATCTCGCGCGCGAGGTCGCCGGGCACCAGCTCGAGCACGATGGAGAAGACGCCGGCCTCCTCCAGCCTGCGCGCCTCGTCCAGCAGCCGGCGGCCGTTCTCCTCTCCCCTGCCCTGCACCTTCACCCCCATCACCTGCACCGACTGCGGGGTGAAGCCGAGGTGCCCCATCACGGGAATGCCGGCGTCCACCATCGCCCGTACGGTCTCGGCGATGGCGGGGGTGCCGCCTTCCAGCTTGACGGCGGCGGCGCCGGTCTCCTGCAGCACGCGGCCCGCGTTGCGGAGCGCGTCTTCGCGTGAGACCTGGTAGGTGAGGAAGGGGAGGTCGACCACGAGCAGCGCACGCTCCAACCCCCGGCGCACGGCGCGCGCGTGGTGGATCATGTCGCCCAGCGTGACGGGGAGTGTGGTGTCGAGGCCGAGCACCACCTGCCCCAGCGAGTCTCCGACCAGCACGACGTCTGCCCCTGCGCCGTCGACGATGCGGGCGAAGAGGTAGTCGTATGCGGTCAGGACGGCGATCTTCTCGCCACGCCGCTTCATTTCGCGGAGGTCGGGCACAGTGACCCTCCGCACGCCATTCCCGCGTTGTGTGGACATTTCCCAGGCTCCCGGGCCCGGCCGTACCGAATCGCCGGGCCGAAACAATGTCCGCTGTAACGGGTTGACGTGCCGGAAAACTATCCGGAAGTTGACCGGGTGTCAAACCTCCGCTTCGACCCGCCGCTGGTGCGCGCCCTTGCCGCCGAGCTGGCCGCCGTGCTCAACGGCCGCCAGGCGCACGCCGCGCCCATCTTCGACCGCGACCTGTCGGCCACGCTGCTGCTGGACCGCGGCCAGGCGCTCCGCTGGGACCTGCACCCCACCCGCGGCTGGGTGCGCATCGTCCCCCGCCCGCCGGAGATGGAGGCGCGGCCGGCGGAGGCGCGCATCGTCCGCGTGCTGGCGCCCGACGACGAGCGGATGCTGCGCATCGACCTGCACGAGGGGAACCGCTTCAAGGGCGGCACGCGCGCCTTCGTCCTGGAGCTGCACACCAACCAGTGGAACGCGCTGCTGGTGGACACGACGGACCGGCGGATCGTGTCGCTGCTGCGCACGCGCGAGGCGGGGGGGCGCTCGCTGCAGTCGGGCGAGGTGTACCATCCGCCCCAGCCGCAGCGGCGCTACGGCTCCGGCAACGTGCAGGTGGACGAGGCGCGGGCGGAGTGGATGGCGCGGCTGGGCCCCGTGGCCCCCGCCGACCGCCGCGTCGAGCTGCTGCGCCACTTTTCGGGGACGAGCCCGGTGAACGCCGCGGCGTTGCTGGGCGCCGCCGCGGCGGACGAAGACCCGGCCGCCCTCGCCGCGGCGTTCGAGCGCTGGTGGATGATGCGGCACCGCGCGCCGGAGCCGGTGCTGCTGGTGGCGAAGGGCGGGCTGCAGCCGTATCCCCACCCGCTGGACGGCGTGTCGTACCGCGAGGCGGGTTCGCTGCTGGCCGCGTTCGAGGCCGTGTCGCAGGCCGAGACGGTGGACGCCACGCAGCGCGACGTGACCGCGCTGCTGAACCGCGCGCGGCGGCGGCTGGAGGGGGTGCGACGGCGCATCGAGCGGCTGCGCGACGAAGAGGCGAAGGTGGGCGAGGCCGACCGCATCCGCACGCGGGCCGACCTGCTGCTGGCGCACGTGGGCCGCGTGCAGCCCGGCGCGATGCGGGTGACGGTGTATGACGAGGAGGGGCGCAAGCTGAAGCTGCCGGTGGACCCCGCGCTGCCGCCGCTGGAGAACGTCAAGCGCATGTACGACGACGCCCGCCGCCGCTCGCGCGCCGAGGAGCGCTTGCCGGAGCTGATGGAGCGGGCGACCACGGAGGAGGCGCGCTGGGCCGAGGCCGTAGCCGCGCTGGAGACCGGCGACGTGCCGGCGTGGGTGGAGAAGGCGCTCACGCGCGCCGAGGCGAAGGAGCCGCGCTCGGGCGCCCGCCAGCAGGGGCCGCGGCTCCCCTACCGCGCGTACCGGACGAGCGGCGGGCTGGAGGTGCGGGTGGGGAAGACGTCCAAGGACAACGACGTGCTCACCTTCCGCCACGCATCGCCCGAAGACGTGTGGATGCACGCGCGGCAGGTGCCGGGATCGCACGTGGTGCTGCGCTGGACGGAGGAAGGCGCCCCGCCCGCGCGCGACCTGGAGGAGGCGGCGACGCTGGCCGCGCTATACAGCAAGGCGCGCTCGTCCGGCACCGTGGCCGTGGACTGGACGCGCCGCAAGCACGTGCGCAAGCCGCGCGGCGCCCCGCCCGGGCGCGTGATGGTGAGCCACGCGAAGACGGTGTTCGTGGCGCCGGACGCGGCGGTGGAGGAGCGGATGCGGGCCGGGTAGGATGAGTCTGCGCAGGTTTGTGAGGAGACAAAGCAGCCGAACTGGCGCACGTGACGTCGCACCTGTATCGTGCGCGCCTCGAATCCTCTCATTCCCCCGGTCTCAAGATGGCCATCAAACTCCAGGGTCCATGGCGCGCCGGATGGGCCCTCGACCTGCACGTGCTCTCCAGCGTCTTGCGAGGAGATGGCACGTACGACACGGTTCGCAGCGAACTCGGGCAGAAGCTGTTCGAGCTGAAATACCGCAACGCGCGCGAGCACGTCGAACCATTGGCAGAGGCCGCCGTGGGATTCATTGGAACCCTGCTCGTGCGACCCTATCTTTCCGCGCTGGTCCCGGTACCACCTTCGACTTCACGGGCGCTTCAGCCGGTTACTGAGGTGGCGCGCGCAATCGGACACAAAACCGGGCTTCCCGTAGCGGAAGACTACTTGCGAAAGACGAAGCCGACCCAGGCGCTGAAGGACATCTTCGATGCCACCGAGCGGAAGGCGCAGCTAGCGGGTGCCTTCGCCGTCGCGGACGATCGGTTCGCGGGAAAGCGGGTCCTGGTATTCGACGACCTCTTCCGGTCCGGCGAGACGTTGAGCGAGATTACACACACGCTTGCAGACGAAGGGGAGGTCGATCGAGTCTACGTCCTCACGCTGACCCGAACGCGCTCACTGCGATGAACGACACGGGAGACTTTTTCTGGTTCAGGCTGAGCCGCCTTCCCGGCATCGGGCCCAAGACCCTGTGGCGGCTGAATGCTGCGGCGGAAGCCCGCTCGCTCGTGCTGCACGATTTGATCGCCGGGACGGCGGGTCCAGTCGGAGAGCGCGAAGTGCCGCGCATCCAGGCCCTCCTCGCGGAGCAGGATACCGCGCCGCTTGTGGAGGAACATGCCGCCCTGCAGAGCCGTCGCGTTTCGATTCTCCATCCGGGTCATTCGTGCTTCCCTTCAGGTGTGACGCGGCATGGTAACGAGTTCGGACTGCCGCCCGTGCTCTTCGCGCGCGGGCACCTCCCGCTTGCGCACGCGACCGGCGTGGCGATCGTCGGCTCGCGAACGATCGAGGAAGACGGGATCCAGTTCGCCCGCGGCCTGGCTGCGGAGCTTGCCGGAGAAGGGTTGAACGTCGTCTCGGGCTTCGCGAAGGGCGCCGACATGGCCGGGCATACCGGCTCGCTGCGCGCGAGCGGAACGACAACGGTGGCCCTGAGCCTCGGGATCCTGAATTTCGAAGCAAAGGCCGAGATCAAGCCGCTGCTGACGTCGACCAACACGCTGGTCCTGTCGCAATTCCATCCACGAGCCCGATGGATGGCTCGAAACGCAATGGCGCGCAACAAGCTCGTGTGCGCACTTTCGCGGGCCGTTGTCGTTGTCGCCTCGGGACCGGAGATGGACGAGCAGGGGCGCGCGAGTGGAACCTTTGACACGGCACGCACGGCACTCGCGATGAACGTTCCTGTGTTCGTGCTTTCTCCTCGAGCACTGCGACATCCTCCAGTCGGAAACGCTGCGTTGATCCGGATGGGCTGCCGCGAACTGTTCCCCGATGACGCCATCGTTAAGATCGTCGACATCGTGAAAGAGCCATCCGCTCCACGCGATCTGGCGCCGCAGATCGCAATGTTCTGAAGGAGCCGAAGCACGTCAGACGTCTACGGCCGAAAGCCCGTGCACTGATCGTGTACGGGCTTTGTGATTTTTTCATATCCGCAGCGAACGACAGATCGTATTACACGATCAGCATTGCGTCGCCGTAGGAGAAGAAGCGGTAGCCGCCGCGGATCGCCTCGGCGTACGCCTGCATCATCGTGTCGTAGCCGGCGAGGGCGGCTACCAGCATCAGCAGGGTGGACTTGGGGAGGTGGAAGTTGGTGACGAGGTGGTCCACGGCGCGGAAGCGGTAGGGCGGGCGGATGAAGATGTCGGTCCAGCCCTCGCCCGCGTGTACCACGCCGGATTCGTCGGCCACCGTCTCCAGCGTACGTGTGACCGTGGTGCCCACCGCCCAGATCGCCCCGCCGGCCGCGCGGACGGCGTTCAGCGCATCCGCCGCATCCGAAGACACCGAGTACCACTCGCTGTGCATGCGGTGCTCGGCGGGGTCGTCGCTCTCCACGGGGCGGAAGGTGCCGACGCCCACGTGCAGCACCAGGCGGACGATGCGCACCCCCTTCGCCTCCAGCGCCGACAGCAGCTCGGGGGTGAAGTGCAGCCCCGCGGTGGGCGCGGCGACGGAGCCGCGCTCGCGGGCATAGACGGTCTGGTAGCGCTCGCGGTCGTCCTCGGTGGCGCGGTGCTGGACGTAGGGCGGGAGCGGCACCTCGCCGTAGCGGTCCAGCGCCTCGGCCAGCGGCAGGTCGGTGACAAGGCGGACGATGCGCTCGCCGCCGGGGGTGCTCTCCACGATCTCCACCCGCAGCTCGTCGGCGATCTCCACCGTGCGGCCGGGCTTGAGCTTGGCGCCGGGGCGGACCAGCGCCGTCCACGTCTTCTCGTCGCCGCCGTGGGGGGTGAGGAGAAGCACCTCGGCCTCGGCGCCGCTGGCGCGGCGGCCCAGCAGCCGCGCGGGGAAGACGCGCGTCTCGTTCAGCACCAGCGCGTCACCGGCCGGCACGTAGCCCACCAGGTCGCCGAAGACGCGGTGCTCCAGCGTGCCCGCGGCACGATTGACCACGAGCAGCCGACTGGCGTCGCGCCGCTCGGCGGGCGACTGCGCGATCTGCCCGGGCGGGAGGTGGAAGTCGTAGTCGGAGGTGCGGAGGCCGCGCTCGCTCATCGCGGATCGGGAACGACGGCGGGTGGCAGGATCGGAAGCAGGCCGCGGCATCGCGCCCTCTCCGGCCGCCTGAGGGCGTCCACCACTCCCGTACCGGGAGAGGTTGGCGGGGCGGGCATCCCGGCGACACCGCGGCCCGGGGTGCGAGCAGAGGCCGCAGGGCGCACGAACGCGGCGGCATGGCTCCCTCTCCCGGGACGGGAGAGGGGAGCGCTCTCAGGCGCGGGGAGGGGGCGCCGCGGCCGCCGGAGCGCATCACGTCCGCCCATCGCCGTGAGCCCGCCGCCCGCCCGCATCACGCGTCGAACAGGCTGGATTGCGGGCCGACGGGGTCGCGGCCGTCCACCGGCGGGGCGTAGCCGAAGCGGCGGTAGGCCAGCGCGGTTGCCACGCGGCCCCGCGGCGTGCGCATCAGGAAGCCGTTCTGGATCAGGAAGGGCTCGTACACCTCCTCCAGCGTTCCCGCGTCTTCGCTGATCGACACCGCCAGAGTGTTGAGCCCCACGGGGCCGCCGCCGAAGTGCTCGATCAGCGAGCGGAGCACGCGGTTGTCCATCTCGTCGAGCCCGAACTCGTCCACCTCCAGCATCTGCAGCGCGGCGTCGGCCACCTGCGCGTTGATGATGCCGCCGGCGCGCACCTGGGCGTAGTCGCGCACGCGGCGCATCAGGCGGTTGGCCACGCGCGGGGTGCCGCGCGAGCGCTTGGCGATCTCCATCGCCCCGTCGTCGGTGCACTTCACCCCCAGGATCTCGGAGGTGCGCGCCACGATGAAGGCGAGCTGGTCGACCGGGTAGTAGTCGAGCCGCTGCACGATGCCGAAGCGCGCGCGCATGGGCGGCGTGAGCAGCCCGAAGCGCGTGGTGGCGCCCACCAGCGTGAAGCGCGGCACGGGCATGGTGATGGTCTGCGCGTGCGGGCCCTCGCTGAGCCGGATGTCGATGCGGTAGTCCTCCATCGCGGGGTAGAGGAACTCCTCGATGATCGGGCGCAGCCGATGGATCTCGTCGATGAAGAGGACGTCGCCCTCGGTGAGGTTGGTGAGCGTGCTCACCAGGTCGGCCGGCTTCTCGAGCACGGGGCCGCTGGTGAGCTTGATGTTCACGTTCATCTCCCGCGCGATCAGCAGCCCCAGCGTGGTCTTCCCCAGCCCGGGCGGGCCGTAGAGGAGGACGTGGTCGAGCGGCTCGCGCCGGCTGAGCGCCGCGTCGATCGCGATCTTCAGCGACTCCTTGGTCTTGGGCTGGCCGATGAACTCCGAGAGCTTCTGCGGCCGCAGCGAAAGCTCGACGACTTCGTCGTCGCCGAGCGCCTGGGGCGTGGTGATCTCGGAGCGCTGCGGGTCCACGGGGCTTTCGTGTGGGGGGCTGCGGGTTTGCTTCGGGTGGCCAGCGGGAAACTACAGGGGCCGGCGGATGGGGGACAGGCCCGGCCGGAGATTCCCCGCCTGCCGGAGCGGCGTTAGATTCTCCGCTGACCGCGCCGACGGCGACAATTCGCTGATCGGCCCGCGATCCTACCCGCAGCCCTCCCTGGCGATGACCGACCACGACCATCTCCCCGCGCCGCCGGATTCCGCGATGGGCATCACCGATCCGGCCGGTTCTCACCACGCCGCGCGGCTGCTGGAGCACCGGGTGGCCCGCGATCCCGAGTTCACGCGGTACCTGCTTCTGCTCGATGCCGACGCGCCGCTTCCGGCCGGCGCGGCGGAGGTGACGCCGAAGACGCTGCCGCTGGAGCCGCCCCACCTCGGCTTTGCGCTATTCCACGGGTTTGCCGCCGTGATCGCGGTGGCGCTGTGGCACCTGGTGAACGCGTTCGGCGGGTGGGAGACGGTGCCGCTGCTGCTGCTGGCGATGGTCGCGGCATCGTTCTTCGTTCCACCCAGCGCGTTCTACGACGGAACGCAGCCGGGGCGGGTCGTGCGCGTGCGCGAGCTGTCCGACGACGTGAAGCTTCCGCCGCTGCAGCGGGTGGGGATGTGGGTGCAGGACCGGAAGGTGGCCCTGGCCGCGCTCGCGCCCGGTGCCTGGCTGGTTTGCGGAGCACTGGAAAACGCGCTGCCACCGGCGGCGGGTCTGGCCGGCACCGCGCTTCTGCTCCTGTTCACGTCGCGCACGATTCTACGCAGGCTGGTGGACGAGATCGCCGCCATTCCCGCCGTTCAGCGCGCTGCCTCCGCCGTCGCGAGGGCGGCGGTGCTGGGGCTGGGCGTGGCGATCATGTTCGGCTTCCAGTGGTGGTGGTTCCAGAACCTGGTAGAAGCCCTCACGCTGACGGGCGCTATGATCGCGATCCTGCTCTTCCGCGGATTGAAGGTGTGGGAAGAGAGGCGTGGCGAGGCGTTGACGTTGGGGGACATGGTGCCGCCCGGTTTACGGGCCCCCCGGCTGACGCAGAACCAGCGGCTCGCGGCGGCACTGGCCGGGATCACGGCCTTTGGTGTGTCGCTGAAGATCGGCGAGGTGGCGGACGGAATCGCATGGGCGGGCGCGGTGGTCCTGGCGCTGGTGAGCGTGGCGCTGGTGGTGCTCGCGATGGCCAGCGGACCGGATGAGTTCGCCGAGCCCCTTCCGAAGCGCCGCCTTTTCGAGGGGATCCTGCCACCGCCCGCTCCGCCGGCTGAGGAGATTGCCGCCGCGCCGGCGCGCGAGCCCGAGCCGGTGCGGTAATCGGGCCGCCACCTCGCGGCGCGCCAGCCCGGAGATCGCGAAGAGGGGACAGGCGACAGGGGACAGGGGACAGGGGACAGGGGACAGGGGGACAGCCGGCGAGGAGTGCATGGCCGGTCACGGATCGCCGCGGGGCTGGGAACCGGGGTCAGTTGTGGACGCTTCTGGCCGGGAGGCGGGGGGATCGGGCGCGGGAAGTGGAGTGTTGGGGTCCGCGAGGGCCAGGAACTCCGGAGATGCCGGCGGCACATCGGGCGCTTCCATCTGCCCGGTCCTTCCAAGACGGTAGAACCACCACCCGCCCAGACCGAGAAACGCCGCGGTACCCAGATCCCTGTCCACGAGCGCTGAGATGG
>DASWMA010000655.1:0-2994 GCA_036399995.1 Longimicrobium sp.
TTCCCTCCGATCCTCTGCGTTCACGCGGTTCTACGGCGTCCGCCCCGGCGACGTGATCGGCCGGCACCACGACGAAGCGGCCCCTCGCCCAACCGGACGAGGGGCCGCTTCCGTACCCGCCGGCGTTCTCGGGGAGTGCACTCAGCCGTTGGCGACCACCGAGTTGTCGCCCACGTCCACCTGCCCGGTGACGTTGCGGACCACGGCGTTGCTGCCGACCAGCGAGTCGTGCAGGTCGCACCCCGCGATCTCGCTCGCCTCCCCCACGATGCAGTCGCGCAGCTTCGAGTTGCGCACCTTCACCCCGGCGCTCAGCGTCACGTTGGGGCCGATCTCGCACGCCTCCAGCTCCACGCCGTCGGCCACGTGCACCGGCTCGTGCACCGTCACGCCATCCTTCTGCGGCGGTGACTTGCCGCGGGTGGTGGAGAGCACGTGGAGGTTGGTCTCCAGCAGCGTCTCGGGCTTGCCGGCGTCGTACCACCCCTGCACCGGCTCCACCTTCAGCTTGCCACCGTGGTCCACCATGTACTGGAAGGCATCGGTCAGGAAGTATTCGCCGCCGGGGCCGGGGCCCTTCGCCATGGTATCGGCGATCCCCTCGAACAGCAGCTTCCAGTCCCTGATGTAGTACAGGCCGATGTTGGCCAGCTTGCTCACCGGCTCCTTCGGCTTCTCGATGATCCGCCGCATGAAGCCCTGCTCGTCGGTCTGGATCACGCCGAAGCGCTGGTAGTCTTCCACCTCCTTGGCCCAGATCACCCCCGCCACGTCGTCGGGGAGGCGGTTCACCACCGTCAGGTCGGCGTCGAACAGCGTGTCCACGAAGATGATCAGCAGGTCTTCGCGCACGAACGGCTCGGCCAGGCGGATGGCGTCGGCGGTGCCGTTCTGCTCCACCTGCTCCACGTAGCTCGCGTCGAAGTCGGGGTACTCGGCCGCCATCCAGGCTTCCACCTTCTCCTTCAGGTGGCCGGTGATCAGCACCGCCTCGTGCACGCCCAGCTCGCGCAGGTCGTCGAGGATGTAGGCCATCACGGGCTTGTCGCCCACCTTCAGCAGCGGCTTGGGCGTCACGTGGGTATGGGGGCGCAGGCGCGTGCCCTTCCCCGCCACCGGCATCACGACGATCACGGCGTGGGCTCCGATCGATTTTCGGGTGGATGATCTTTCTGGCGGCTGTGTCCGCGCGCCGTCACCCGGGCAGGTTCCGTACCCCGGCCGGGCGGCGGCGGAATGTAGGTGCGAAGGTGCGAAGGTGCGAAGGTGCGAGGGTGCGAGGGTGAGGATCCGACGTCGACGTCGGCATCAGTGGGGGACGGCGGAGGCCGGCGCGGCCGCGGCGGGCCCTCACCCCCCGACCCCCTCCCCCAAAACAGTCTGGGGGAGGGGGAGATGGGCGTCCGCACAGGTGCGGGATGGCAGGTCGCGCTGCGGCCGCCGTTCGCCCCTTCCCGGTGCCGCCACCTGCGATGCGTGTCGAGCCGATGCCGGCGCCCACAGCCTCGCGCGGTCTGCGAGGCTTCCCGTGGTTGTTGCTGCGGCTTCAGCCGCCGGTCCCCGGACCTTGCGGCAACGGGTGGAGATCGACGACTCGCCCGTCTCGCGCCCCTCCCCCGCCGCCCCTAGATTGCGCGCCGTTCCACGCCCGGGCGCGCATCCGATCCCGTGTGTGTCCCGTTGTTGGCCCGAAGTGACTCGCCCCCCGTGTTACGCGTCTTGAGGACCCGGCTCCGATGGGACTGATCCGCGCGCTCACGCGCAACCGCGCCTGGACCGACCCCGAATCGCCCGACCCGCGGCTGCGGGGGCGCGAGTACCCCGTTCCCTTCACCACCGTGTGGAACGCGGTGCAGGAGACGGTGCGCGCGCAGCGGCGCTGGACCGTCACCCAGGCCGACGCGCGGCGGGGGGAGATCGAGGCCGAGGCCCGCACCGCGCTCTGGCGCTTCGTGGACGACGTGTGGATCCGCGTGTCGCTCGATGACCTGGGGCTCACCCGGGTCGACATGAGCTCGGCGTCGCGCGTGGGCTCCGGCGACCTGGGGGTCAACGCGCGGCGGATTGCCCGCTTCTTGCACGCGCTCGACCGCCGCCTGCAGGCCGGCGGGCGCGGGCAGAAATCACGCAAGTCGTTCGGACGGGGGTAGATGGAGCGAGACAAAGCAGCCAGCCAGGCACACCCGGAGCGCATGCCGGTGCTCCCCATCCGCAGCACCATCGTGTTCCCCGGCGGGGCCACGGCGCTGCAGATCGGGTTCGCGCCCAACGTGGAGGCGCTCGGCAAGCACCCGCAGCACGACCTGGTGGTGGCGATGGTGTCCACCGTGGAAGACGACTTTCTCCCGAAGGCGCTGGAGAAGGTCGCCACCGCCGTGCGCGTGCTCGACCGGCTGAACCTTCCCGGCGGCACCATCCAGACCACGCTGCAGGGACTCCGCCGCATCGTGCTGGCCGACGTGCGGCTGGAAGACGGCTACTACTCGGCCGCCGTGCGCGAGGTGAAGGAGGTTCCCGCCGCGCCCGAAGACGCCGACCCCCTGGTGGAGAAGATCCTGGCCACGGTGACCGCCGTGGCCAGCGCGGTGGAGCGCGTCCCCGACGAGGTGCCGCGCATCCTGCGCATGAACCTGGGCGACCCCGGGCGCTTCGCCGACCTCACCGCCACCCTCTGCAACCTGAAGCTCCCCATCCGCGACGCGGTGCTGCAGGAGGGGGACGTGCTGGCCCGGCTCAAGCTGGTGCTGCGCGCGCTGGAAGAGGAGTGGGAGCACGTCCGCGAGGTGGAGCAGGCCACCGGCACCGGCGAGGAGGGCGGCGGCGCCCTCCCCGCCGGCGGCCGCGAGCGCCGCGACGAGATCCGCCGCCGCATCCAGGCGCTGCAGACCGAGCTCGGCGAGGTGGACCCGGTGGAGCGCGAGGCCAACGAGGCCCTGCGGCTGGTGGAGCGCGCGCAGCTCCCCCCGCGCGTGGCCTCGGTGGCCCGGCGCGACG
>DASWMA010000656.1:0-3748 GCA_036399995.1 Longimicrobium sp.
GAACCGGCTGCTGGTGGCGTACTGGACGGGCGAGGCCGGCGTGGAGGTGCAGGCGCTGCGGACCCACCTGGGCGAGCGGCTGCCGGAGTACATGGTGCCCGCGGCCTACGTGTGGCTGGAGAAGCTTCCGCTGATGCCGAACGGCAAGGTGGACCGGCGGGCGCTCCCCGCGCCCGACGACGACGCCTACGCCCGGAGCGGCTACGAGGCGCCGGTGGGCGAGGCCGAAGAGGCGCTGGCGGAGATCTGGGCGGAGCTGCTGGGCGTGGAGCGGGTGGGCCGCTGGGACAACTTCTTCGAGCTGGGCGGCCACTCCCTCCTCATCGTGCAGCTCATCGAGCGGCTGCGGCGGCGGGGGCTGCACGCCGAGGTGGGGACGCTGTTCACCACCCCGGTCCTGGCGGAGCTGGCCCGGGAGGTGACCGGCGAAAGCCTGCAGGTGCTGGTGCCGCCCAACCTGATCCCCGGGCTGGGGGCGATGGATCCCGACGAGGTGGAGTCCGACCAGTGGGAGGTGGTGCTGTGACGTTCGAGTCGCTGCTGGCGACGCTCGCCGCCGCCGGGATCCAGCTGCGCGGAGAGGGCGAAGAGATCCGCGTGGCCGGAAACCGGGGCGCCCTGAACGCCGAGCTGGTCAGCCAGCTGCGCGCGCACAAGTCGACGTTGCGCGACTTCGTCCGCGAGCACGGTGGATGGTGGGCGCCCAGGGTGATCACCCCGGAGATGCTGCCGCTGGTGGCGCTCAGCCAGGCGGAGATCGACGGGATCGTGGCGGGGGTGGACGGCGGGGCGAGGAACGTACAGGACATCTACCCGCTGGCGCCGCTGCAGGAGGGGATCCTCTTCCACCACCTGCTGAACCCCGACGGCGACCCGTACCTCCTCCCGTCGCTGCGCAGCTTCGAGCGCCGGGACGAGGTGGACGCGTACCTGGCCGCGCTGCAGGCGGTGATCGACCGGCACGACATCCTCCGCACCGCGGTGGTGTGGGAGGGGCTGCCCGAGCCGGTGCAGGTGGTGTGGCGCCGGGCGCGGCTGGCGGTGGAGGAGGTGGAGCTGGACGCTGCGGAAGGCGACGATGCCGC
Organism: Longimicrobium sp.; assembly: GCA_036399995.1. Lineage (GTDB taxonomy): Bacteria > Gemmatimonadota > Gemmatimonadetes > Longimicrobiales > Longimicrobiaceae > Longimicrobium. The sequence continues at coordinate 1,086 of DASWMA010000656.1, forward strand.
GCGGGCGCTCTGGGACCGGTTCGATCCGCGCCACACCCGGCTGGACATCCGCCAGGCCCCGGTGATGCGGGCCTTCGTGGCGCGTGACGGGAGAGAAGGCCGCTGGCTCCTCCTGCTGCTGCGGCACCACCTCATCATCGACCACACCTCGCTGGAGGTGATGCAGAAGGAGATCCGCGCGCACCTGCAGGGGCGTGAGGCGGAGCTTCCCGCCCCGCTCCCCTTCCGCAACTACGTGGCGCAGGCGCGGCTGGGCGCGAGCCGGGCCGAGCACGAGGCGTTCTTCCGCACGCTGCTGGAGGGCGTGGAGGAGCCGACGGCGCCGTTCGGCCTGCTCGACGTGTTCAGCGACGGCTCCGACATCGAGATGGCGGCGCAGATGGTGGAGCCGGCGCTCGACGCGCGGCTCCGCGCCCGGGTGCGGGCGCTGGGCGTGAGCGCGGCCAGCGTGTGCCACGTGGCGTGGGGGCAGGTGGTGGCGCGGGCCACCGGGCGCGACGACGTGGTGTTCGGGACCGTCCTCTTCGGCCGGATGCAGGGGGGCGAGGGGGCGGACCGGACGATGGGGCTGTTCATGAACACCCTGCCGGTGCGCGCGCGGGTGGGGGCCGAAGGGGCGGAGGCGAGCGTGCGGGCCATGCACCGGCAGCTCGCCGAGCTGCTGCGGCACGAGCACGCGTCGCTGGCGCTGGCCCAGCGGTGCAGCCGCGTGGAGGCCCCGGCGCCGCTGTTCAGCTCGCTCCTGAACTACCGCCACAGCGGGGGGGCGAAGCAGCGGCTGGCCGATCCGGCCAAGACGTCGCCGGAAGCCGGCGGGATGCGCCGGCTGCGGAGCGAAGACCGGACCAACTACCCGATCACCTTCTCGGTGACCGACCCGGGCGAGCTGCTGCACCTGTCGGCGCAGGTGCCGCGGTCGGTGGGCGCGGCGCGGGTGTGCGCGATGATGCACCGCGCGCTGGAGTCGCTGGTGGAAGCGCTGGAGGCGGCGCCGAGCCGCGCGATCGCGGCGCTCGACGTCCTTCCCGAGGCGGAGCGGCGCCTGGTCGTCGGCGAGTGGAACCGGACCGAGGCGGAGGTTCCGGCGGACCGGTGCATCCACGAGCTGTTCGAGGCGCAGGCCGCGCGGACGCCGGACGACGTCGCCGTCGTCTTCGAGGACGCGTCGCTCACCTACCACGAGCTGAACGCCCGCGCGAACCAGCTCGCCCACCACCTGCGCGGCCACGGCGTGGGCCCCGAGGTGCGCGTGGGCGTGCTGATGGAGCGGAGTCTGGAGATGGTGGTCTCGCTCCTGGCCGTGCTGAAGGCCGGGGGCGCGTACGTGCCGCTGGACCCGGGCCTCCCCGCCGAGCGGCTGGCGTACATGCTGGACGACAGCGCCGTGCCGCTGGTGCTGGCGCAGGCTGCCCTGCGCGACACCGTCCCCGCGCGCGAAGGCGTCGAGGTCCTGGCGGTGGACGCGCTGGCGGAGCGGCTGGCGGCGGAGCCGGCGGAGAACCCGCAGAGCGGCGCGGGGCCGGGTTCGCTGGCGTACGTGATCTACACCTCCGGCAGTACCGGCCGCCCCAAGGGGGTGATGAACCAGCACCGTGGCGTGGTGAACCGCCTGGTGTGGATGCAGGCGCACTTCCGTCTGGGTGCGGACGACGTGGTGCTGCAGAAGACGCCGTTCTCGTTCGACGTGTCGGTGTGGGAGTTCTTCTGGCCGCTGCAGCAGGGTGCCACCCTGGTGATGGCGCGGCCCGACGGCCACCGCGACCCGCTGTACCTGCAGGAGGTGATCGAGCGCGAGGGCGTGACCACGCTGCACTTCGTCCCCTCCATGCTGCAGCCGTTCGTGGAGACGGTGGAGGCCGGCCACTGCGGCTCGCTCCGCCACGTGGTCTGCAGTGGCGAGGCGCTGCCGGCGGCGCTGGTGCGGCGCTTCTACGACCGCTTCGCCGGCCCCGTCGTCCTCACCAACCTGTACGGCCCCACCGAGGCGGCCGTGGACGTGAGCTGCTGGACCTGCGCGCGCGGCGATGAGGCCGGCGTGGTGCCGATCGGCCGCCCCGTCTGGAACACGCAGCTCTACGTGCTCGACGCCGCGCTGCGGCCCGTCCCCATGGGCACCCCCGGCGAGCTGTACATCGGCGGGGTGCAGGTGGCGCGTGGCTACCTGGGCCGCGCCGCGATGACCGCCGAGCGCTTCGTTCCCGATCCTTTCGCAACCGAACGCGGCGCGCGGCTGTACCGCACGGGCGACCGGGCGCGCTGGCGGGCGGACGGCGCCATCGAATACCTGGGGCGGCTCGACTTCCAGGTGAAGGTGCGCGGCTTCCGCATCGAGCTGGGCGAGATCGAGGCGCGGCTGGCGGAGCACCCGGCGGTGCGCGAGGCCGTGGTGCTGGCGCGCGAGGGCGCGGACGGGAGCCGGCAGCTGGTGGCCTGGTACGTGGGCGCCGAGGGCTCCGAGGCCCTGGAGGCGGCGGAGCTGCGCGCCCACCTGGCGGCGCGGGTGCCGGAGTACATGGTGCCGCCGGCGTACGTGCGGCTGGAGAAGCTTCCGCTCACCCCCAACGGGAAGGTGGACCGCAAGGCGCTGCCGTCGGCAGGGGGCGCCGCCTATGTCACGCGCGGCTACGAGCCGCCGCTGGGCGAGACCGAGACGGCGCTGGCCG
>DASWMA010000657.1:0-13493 GCA_036399995.1 Longimicrobium sp.
GCTTCCCGTAGTTGTTGCCGCGGCTTCAGCCGCCTTTCGCGAGAGCGGCGCGCAGCCCGGTTCCTGAACCCATTGTTCTTTCGTCGTTTTACAAAGACGATTTCTCCAAAGAAGGCTAGATAGATGGACCAGATCTGGGAAAAGGCGCGCGAGATCGGCCGCCTGGTGGCGCAGAGCGAGGAGTACAAGGCCCTCAAGCGCGCCAACGAGCGCCTGGCCGACGACCGCGATACCGTGGCCGGCATCAACCGCCTGTCGGCGCTGCAGGAGTCGATCGGCCGCGCGCTGCAGCAGGGCGAAGAGCCCGCCGACGCCGACCGCGAGGAGTTCGAGCGCCTGGCCGGCTCGGTGCAGACCAGCCCGGCCTACCAGGCCTTCGAGGCCGCCCGCGCCAACTTCGACCGTCTGATGATGCGCATCGACGAGGAGATCGCGAAGGGCCTCGAGGCGGGCGAGCAGAGCCGCATCATCCTGGCCTGACCGAGCGGTGCTGAAGTTCCAGCCATCGGCCTATCGTGCGGGAATCACCCGCGTGCTGTCGCGCCCCCTCGACGTGCTGGTGCGCCGGCGGGTGAACCCCAACTGGATCACCACCGTGGGCGTGCTGGTGAACGCCCTGGCCGCCCTGGCGTTCTTCCTGTACTACATCCCGCTGGGCGGCGCGCTGGTGCTGCTGGGCGGGCTGGTGGACGTCGCCGACGGGCTCGTCGCCAAGCGCAGCGGGATGACCACCGTGTTCGGCTCGTTCTACGACAGCACCACCGACCGCATCGCCGAGATCATGGTGATGCTGGGGGTGATGAGCCTGTACCTGGGGAACGAGCCCAACCTGGGGGAGCCGTGGATGGCCTACGTGGTGTCGGCCGCGCTGGCCGGCTCGCTGATGGTGAGCTACACCCGCGCCAAGGCCGAGTCGCTGGGCATCGACTGCAAGGTGGGGCTGATGCAGCGCGCCGAGCGCATCGTCCTGCTGGGCGGCGCCACCCTCCTGTTCGGCAGCTGGCAGCGCGGCGTGGTCCTGACCTGGGTGATGCTGGCCATGGCCGTCCTCACCAACCTCACCGCCATCTACCGGATCTGGTGGGTGGCGCGTTACCTCCGCACCACCCAACCCGAGCCGATCGCGCCGGATCCGTCCCGGAGCGTTCCTGAACCCGCGAACAGGTAGACCGAACGTGCGCAACGACCAGTACGCGCCGCGCCCCGCCGGGGGCCGGCTGGGCGTCCTTCTTCCCGGCCTTGGCGCCGTGAGCACCACCGTGATCGCCGGCGTGGAGCTGGCCCGCCGCGGCCTGGCCCGCCCGATCGGCTCGGTCACCCAGTACGGCACCATCCGCCTGGGCAAGCGCACCGAGGGCCGCTCGCCCGCCATCAAGGACTTCGTGCCGCTGGCCGGGCTGGACGACCTGGTGTTCGGCGCGTGGGACCCGTTCCCGCAGGACGCCTACGAGAGCGCGCTGAACGCGGGCGTGCTCGACCGCTTCGTGCACATCGAGCCGATCAAGGACTTCCTGCAGACGGTGAAGCCGATGCCGGCGGCCTTCGACCAGCGCTACGTGAAGAAGCTGGAGGGGATCAACGTCAAGGGCGGCAAGAGCAAGCGCGCCTGGGCCGACGAGATCCGCGGCGACATCCGCCGCTTCAAGGAGGAGAACGGCTGCGAGCGGCTGGTGATGGTGTGGTGCGGTTCGACCGAGGTGTACATCAAGGCCGGCGCCGCGCACCAGACCATCGAGGCGTTCGAGGCCGCGCTCGACGCGAACGACGACTCGATCGCGCCCAGCATGCTTTACGCCTACGCGGCGATCATGGAGGACGTGCCCTATGCCAACGGCGCGCCCAACCTGTCGGTCGACTTCCCCGCGCTGGTGAAGCTGGCCGAAGAGCGCGGCGTGCCGATCGCCGGCAAGGACTTCAAGACCGGGCAGACGCTGATCAAGACGATCATCGCTCCCGGCCTGAAGGCGCGCATGCTGGGGCTGGACGGGTGGTTCTCGACGAACATCCTGGGCAACCGCGACGGCGAGGTGCTGGACGACCCCGAGAGCTTCAAGACCAAGGAAGAGTCGAAGCTGTCGGTGCTGGAGCACATCCTCCAGCCCGAGACGTACCCGGACCTGTACAAGAACTTCTACCACAAGGTCCGCATCAACTACTACCCCCCGCGCGGCGACGCCAAGGAGGGGTGGGACAACATCGACATCCGCGGGTGGCTCGACTACCCGATGCAGATCAAGGTCGATTTCCTCTGCCGCGACAGCATCCTGGCCGCGCCGATCGTGCTGGACCTGGCGCTCTTCCTGGACCTGGCCGGCCGCAGCGGGATGGGCGGGATCCAGGAGTGGCTCTCGTTCTTCCTGAAGAGCCCCATGACCGCCGAGGGGCTGTACCCCGAGCACGACCTGTTCATCCAGCAGATGAAGCTGAAGAACACGCTGCGCTGGCTGATGGGCGAAGAGCAGATCACGCACCTGGGGCTGGAGTACTATCTGGAAGAGGCCGAGGCGGCCGCGGGGTACTGAGCCCCGTCCGCCACGCGCTGCCCTGTTTCGCGGCTCCCCGGCATTGCCGGGGAGCCGCTTGCGTTTCCGCTCCCGCGTGAATACATAAGCACGACGCTCTGGACATCCGACCTGGATGGAGTTAACTTGATTCAACTAACTTGAATCGAGTTAACCAGGGAGCGTGTGGCATGCGGATCGGGGTGCGGTCGCGAAGCTCGCTCGAGACGCCGCTGAACTGGGTCTTCTCCAGCGAGGCGAACGTCAGGATCCTGCGGGAGCTGGTGCTTTCCGGCACACCGCTGGCCAAGTCGGAGATTGCGCGCCGTTCGGGGATCTCGCTGCCCGGCGTGGTGAGGGCGCTGCCGCGGCTGCTCGACACGGGTGTGGTGGAGCAGGTCGGCACCGGCGGACGCCAGCTCGTCGCCATCCGTGACGCGCACCCGCTGAGCGGGATGCTCGACCTCCTCTTCAGGACGGAGGCGCTTCAGAAGCAGCAGCTGACCACCGAGCTGACGCAGGCCGTCACCCAGCTGCGGCACCCCGTCCGCTCGGCGTGGATCGACGAGAGCGGCCGCGCGCAGCCGAGCGCTCCCGCAACGGTGGGCGTGCTCACCGCTTCGGCCGGGGTCAGCGACGTCCAGGACGAGCTTCGGGAGCGGCTCGCGGAGCTTTCGGCGCGGTTCGGCGTGTCGCTCGAGCTTTCCGTGATGACCGCGGCCGACATCTCCGCCCTCCCGGCGAAGGAGCTCGCCCGGCTGGAAAACGTCGTCCCGGTGTACGGGCCCGATCCCGTGCAGCTTTCGCCCGGGGCGGCCGGCGCCGCCGAGCCGGTGCGCAAGCCGCGGACGCATGCCGACCGCGAGGGGCAGTCGCTGCGCCGGGCCCACTGGATCGTTCGCCTGCTGGACCACGATCCGGCGCTGCCGCAGAGGGCCAGCAGCTGGATCGTGCACCGTCTGCACACCGCGTCTCCCAGAGAGACGCCGGAGCTGATCGAGTGGCTGAACCTGCTCAGGAGCGCGCCCATCTCCACCCTGCAGTACCTGCTGCTTCGTGCGGATGAGCGCTCGGCGCGGCTGCGGCAGACCAACCCGTTCATCATGGCGCTCTCGCCCCAGGAGAGGACGCGCATGGTGCGGGAGACGGCGGCCGTATGACCCGCGACGAGCTCGAGCACGCGATCCGCGCGGCGTGCGACGTGGCGAACGAGGACGCGGTGATCGTCTTCGGCTCTCAGGCGATCCTGGGGAAGCACCCGCACGCCAGCGAGCGGCTTCGCCAGTCGATGGAGGTGGACATCGCGCCGCGCTCCAACGATCCCGGCGTTGCGGACCTGATCGACGGGGCCCTGGGCGAGTACTCCCCGTTCCACACCACGCACGGCTTTTACGTCCACGGCCTGACCATCGAGTCGGCGCTGCTCCCCCACGGGTGGGAGCGGCGCACGGTGCCGGTGGACGGCGGCGGGGCGGGCGGCGGTGTCGGCCGCTGCCTGGAAGCGCACGACCTGGCGGCCAGCAAGCTCGCCGCCTTTCGCGAGAAAGACCGCGACTTCGTGCGAACGCTGCTGGCGGAAGGGCTGGTGAACGCGAGGAAGCTGCGCCTGCGCATCGCCCAGCTTCCACCGGCCGGCGTTCCGGCCGAAACGCTGCTCCGATGGCTGGACGCCACCGTGTGGGAGATCTACCCGAAGCGCGGCGCAGGGGAGGGGGATGGGTGACGACTTCCTGACCCTCGCCGCCCCGGGCGAGGCGCAGACGCGTGTGAAGGCCTCCGTCTTCCTCGCCACGGCGTGGCCGGTGGAGACGGAGGACGAGGCGCGCGCCATCCTCGCCGCGCGCGAGAAGGCGATGTGGGACGCCACGCACCACTGCAACGCCTGGAAGCTGCGCGGCGGCGTCAGCCGGGCGAACGACGCGGGGGAGCCGGGCGGGAGCGCGGGCGCGCCGATCCTCGCGGCCATCGACGGCGCCGGGCTGGTGGACGTGCTGGTGGTCGTCACGCGGTGGTATGGGGGAACGAAGCTCGGCGTCGGCGGGCTGGTGCGCGCGTACGGCGAGGCGGCTGCGCTGGCGCTGGAGGCGGCGCCGCGGCGCGTAGGCACCGTGGCCGAGCGCCTGCGCGTGCGCTACCCGTACGCGCACACCTCGGCGGTGATGCGCGTGCTGGAGCGCGCCGGCGCGGCGGAGATCGAGCACGGCTACGCCGAGGCGGGGGACGCGGGCATCGTGGAGTTCAGCGTTCCGGCCACCCTGCAGGGGCCGGTGCGCGACGAGCTGCGCGAGGCCACGGCGGGGGCCGTGGCGCCCGAACCGCTGGGTTCGGCGGTGCTGTACCGGAACGCGGAGTGAGGATCGGCGTACAGATGCGCGAGCCCGCCGCCCACCCGGCGGCCGAGGCTGAGCCGGACGCCACGTCCGCGCCGTCATCCCTGCCCGCCGCACGCCGGCGGCCACGCCGTTCCCCGAGAGCCACCCCGCATGGATGGAGCCGTGTTAGCCGACCCGATCATGGAGCGCCTGCGCAGGCGTTACCCCATGTATCACGAGACGGCGTATCTCTTCATCCTGGCCGCGCTGCACTTCACCATCGAGCGGCTGGGCGTGGTGCGGCAGATCAGCGGGCGCGAGCTGGCGGTGGGGTGCCGCGACCTGGCCATCGAGCGCTACGGGCCCATGGCGCGGAGCGTGCTCGAGTACTGGGGGCTGCGCGGCACCCGCGACTTCGGCGAGATCGTGTTCGCGCTGGTGGAGCTGGGGGTGCTGGTGAAGGAAGACGGCGAGTCGGTGGACGACTTCGAGGGCGTGTTCTGCTTTGCCGAAGCGTTCGAGCGCGACTACCCCTGGGCCTGCCCGCGGCGGATCGAGCAGGAGTGACGCGGGCGACCGCACGCGGACCATTTCCAAAGCTGGAACACGCCTTGCGGCGCCAACCTCTCTTGTCCGTGGGCGGGGCGCCGAGGCGCCCGGGAGATGACTGACGAGGGGAGGGGAACGCGATGGCGGACGAACGTGAGTTTCCGACGTGCCAGAAGTGCAAGCAGGGGATCCTGCTTCCGCTTTCGGACTATGGGCGCGACGGTGCGCCGATCACCTACAAGGCCTGGGTCTGCACCAATCCCGAATGCGGGTTCAACATCCGCATCGACAACGGCGAGATCAGCTACGGGCGCACCATCGGCCAGAGCTTCAAGTAGCAGATCGGCCCCGCAGACCGCAGATTGAGCGTGCCCACGGCGAACCTCTTCGCCGTGGGCACGCCCGCATCCGGACCCCGCCTCCCATGTCCGCAGCAGACGTCGTCCATCCGAGCCGTCCCCATCACCCGTTCTTCGCCGGCGAAACCGTGCCCGTGCTGACCGCCGACGAGATGCGGGCGTGGGACCGAGCGGCCATCGACACGCACGCGGTGCCCGAGCCGGTGCTGATGGAGAGCGCCGGGCGCGCCGCCGCCGCCCTGATCCACCGGCTGTATCCGCGTGGCCGCGTGCTGGTGGCCTGCGGCAGCGGCAACAACGGCGGAGACGGGATGGTGGTGGCGCGCACGCTGATGGCGTGGGGGCGCGAGGTACGGGTCCTCGCCGCCGGCAGCAGGCCGCCCGCCGACGCGCTGCGGCACGGGTGGGCGGTCGATACCGTCGGCGTGGATGCACTCGAGTCCGCCGTGGCGTGGGCCGACGTGCTGGTGGACGCGCTGCTCGGCACCGGCAGCACCGGCGCGCCACGCGACCCGTACGATCGCGTGATCCGGGCGATGAACGGGGCGGGGAAGCCAGTCGTGGCGCTCGACGGCCCGTCGGGGGTGGACTTCACCACGGGGAAGGCCGATGCCGATGCCGTCATGGCCGATGTGACTGTGACGTTCGGCGCGCCCAAGCGCGGGCTGCTGCTGTATCCGGGGCGCGGCCACAGCGGGCGGCTCGTGTGCGTGGAGATCGGCTTCAGCCCGCTTGACGTGAAGCCCAGCGCGCGGCTGATCACCCCCGCGTGGGCGGCGCAGCACCTTCCGCCCGTGCATGCGAACGCACACAAGGGCGAGATGGGGCGCGTGGTGATCGTGGCCGGGCGGCCGGGGATGGCGGGCGCGTCGGTGCTGGCGGCGATGGGCGCGCTGCGCGCCGGGGCGGGGATGGCGGTGCTGGTGGCGCCCGAGGCCAACCGCGCCATCATCCAGACGGCCATCCCCGAGGCGCTGTTCGAAGACCGCGACACGGTGGATGACGACGTCTTCGCGAAGGCGGACGCCATCGTCGCCGGGCCGGGGATGGGAACGGGCGATGACGCGCTGGCCCTGCTCCGCAAAGCCATCGCCGGCGCGAACCGACGGGAGGGCGAGCCGGCGAGATGCCCGCTGCTGTTCGACGCCGACGCCACCACGCTGCTGGCGAAGCACCCCGGCCTTCGCGACGAGATCGACGCGCCGCTGCTGATCACCCCGCACCCCGGCGAGGCGTCGCGGTTGCTGGGCCGGCCGACGAAGGAGATCACCGCCGACCCGTTCGCCGCGGCGGCGGAGCTGGCGGAGCGGTATCGCTGCGCCGTGCTGCTGAAGGGCACGCCGTCGCTGGTGGCGTTCTCGAGCGGCGCGGTGCTGGTGAGCGTGGCTGGCCACAGCGGCATCGCCACCGGGGGCATGGGCGACACGCTGAGCGGGGTGATCGGCGCGTTCCTGACGCAGACGGAGGGTGTGGACGTCGCCGCGGGGCTGGGGCTGTGGTACTGCGGCCGCGCCGCCGAGCTCGCCGGGCGCGGCCGGGGCCTCCTCCCCCGCGACGTGGCCGAACACGTCCCCGCGGCGATCCTCGAATCACCCCCGTCCGACAGCGAGCTCGGGATCGCGGGCGTCACGCTGGATCTGCCCCGGGCGTATTGAGCCCCGTGCCGTGGCCGGCGTAGCGACGCACCACGAACCTTCCGGTGGGATTATGCGAGTGAACTCGCCGCTACGACGGCACGTAGTCCGCCCGCGCGGACTTCCCCACGCCGGACCTCGTCGCGACGCGCCGAATCCTCCCCAACAGCCTCGCGCAGTTTGCGAGGCTTCCCGTGGTTGTTGCTGCGGATTCATCCGCCCGGGGACAGGTTCGCCGAAGCGCGTGACAGTGCTGCGACATCGTTGACACCGCCCCGCCGGAAAGGTACGTTCCGCCCCGCTTTCCGGGCGGTTTTCCCATCTCCAGAATTCCAACGGTTTCGGGCATACATGGCCAGCATCCAGCAGATCCGCGCGCGGGAGATCCTCGACTCGCGCGGCAACCCCACGGTCGAGGCCGACGTGGTGCTCGACACCGGCGCGCTCGGGCGCGCGGCGGTGCCCAGCGGCGCCAGCACCGGCGAGCACGAAGCCGTGGAGCTGCGCGACGGCGACAAGGGGCGCTACCTGGGCAAGGGCGTGCGCAAGGCGGTGGAGAACGTGAACGGCGAGATCGCCGGCGCGCTCAAGGGCCGCGACGTCCGCGACCAGGCCGGGCTCGACCGGGCGATGATCGAGCTGGACGGCACCCCCAACAAGGGCCGCCTGGGCGCCAACGCCATCCTCGCCGTGTCGATGGCCGCCGCCCGCGCCGGCGCGACCGACGCGCGCCAGCCGCTGTACCGCTACCTGGGCGGGCCCGAGGCGAACATCCTTCCCGTGCCCATGATGAACATCCTGAACGGCGGGGCGCACGCATCGAACAACGTGGACTTCCAGGAGTTCATGGTGATGCCGGTGGGCGCCTCGTCGTTCGGCGAGGGGCTGCGGGTGGGCGCCGAGATCTTCCACGCGCTCAAGAAGGTGCTGAGCGGGCAGAAGAAGAGCACCGGCGTAGGCGACGAGGGCGGCTTCGCCCCCGACTTGGCGAGCAACGAGGCGGCGCTGGAGGTGATCCTGCAGGCCGTCGACCAGGCGGGCTACAAGGCGGGGACCGACGTGGTGCTGGCGCTGGACGTGGCCGCCTCGGAGATGTGGCGCGACGGCGGGTACCTCTTCCACAAGAGCACGCAGGAACGCAAGACGCCGGCGGAGATGGTGGAGTTCTACCGCGAGTGGACCGAGCGCTACCCGATCCGCTCGATCGAGGACGGGCTGGCCGAGAACGACTGGGACGGGTGGAAGCAGCTCACCACCGCGCTGGGCGCCGGCACGCAGCTGGTGGGCGACGACCTGTTCGTGACCAACACCGAGCGCCTGTCGCGCGGGATCGAGCAGGGGATCGGGAACGCCATCCTGATCAAGGTGAATCAGATCGGCACCCTCACCGAAACGCTCGAGGCGATCGAGATGGCGCGCAAGGCCGGCTTCAACGCGGTGATGAGCCACCGCTCGGGCGAGACGGAAGACACCTTCATCGCCGACCTCGCGGTGGCCACCGGGGTGGGGCAGATCAAGACCGGCAGCGCCAGCCGCACCGACCGCGTGGCCAAGTACAACCAGCTCCTGCGCATCGAGGAGGAGCTGGGCGCCGCCGCGCGGTACCCCGGCAACAGCCTGTGGCGCTGAGGGCGCGCGGCCGACACCTGGTGGCCGGCGCCGCCCTGGCGCTGGCCCTGTATTACGCCGTGTGGGGCGGCGAGTATTCGGTGTTCACCCTGCTGCGCCTGCGGCACGACCGGCAGGCCGCGGAGGACGAGCTGGTGCGCCTGCGCGGCGAGGTCGACTCGCTGCGGGTGGAGGCGCGGAAGCTGGACGGCGACCCCGCCACCATCGAGCGGGTGGCGCGGGAGCGCTTCGGGATGATCCGCGACGGCGAGACGCTGTACCGCTTCGTCCCCGTCGACTCGGCGCGGAAGGCGGCCGCGCAGCCTTGACCCGCGGCGGGGTAGGGGTTAAATTTGCTGCACTGACGCGGGGTGGAGCAGCCTGGTAGCTCGTCGGGCTCATAACCCGAAGGTCGCGGGTTCGAATCCCGCCCCCGCTACTGGATGGACGTTGAAGGCCGGTCTTCGGGCCGGCCTTCTGCGTGGCAGGGTAGCTCAGCCGGTTAGAGCGTACGACTCATAATCGTAAGGTCGGGGGTTCGAGTCCCCCCCCTGCTACTTTCGGAAGAGAAGGCGCCGCAAGGGTTTATGCCCCTGCGGCGCCTTTGCTTTTTGCTGTGCCGGAAATGAACTGTGCCGAAATGCCCTCCCGGGCGGTGTCATATCATATCAGTCAGCCAACGCTCCAGGATCTCCGGCTGGAGGTGGCGGCGCGGAGCGGTACGACTGCCGACCACCTTCTCCGCCAGGCCGTCTGGAAGCACCTCCTTGCCTGCGCGTCCTGCATCGCTTGATGCGCGACCGGCAAAGCCACTTGCTAGTCCTGGCGGCGGTGAAGTCCGCTCAGTGGCTCAACGAGCAGTTGGGGGCGTGGCGAGAAGAACGCGGCCGACACGCTCGCGTGGTCCGTTCTCCTACAACGTCACGTCGGAGATGGGGCTGATTTCGCACAGGCCCTTTCGACAAAATGTCAAAAAGCGACAGAATGATTCCGCTCGGCTCGGCGGGAGCAGTTGACTTGAGGCGGGCGTGAGATTATTGTCGGTTTCCTCACTTTTCAAGACACCGCGTAGCTTAAGCTTCCAGAACCCCAAGACCTTGCAGCAAGACGTGATCGCACCGTCTCTCCGCCTCCGTCACCGAGGCGGGGAGGTGCGCGGCTGTCTCGCTCAAGGGCCGATCAGCGAGTGTCGGGAGTTCACGTGAACCGCCCAGACGAGGGATCCTTTCAGGGCACGAGGATCCACGGTTTTAAAGCAGAATTTCTGCCTATGAACGTGCTTCCTGGGGCGGACCTCTCCACATCACTGCCGGTGAAGGTGAGCCCCGTCCAGGCGGAACTGCCGCCGATCCAGGATGACGTCGTTACCAGGGGACGTGGGGCTCGACCTTGTACTCGTTGCTGTGGTGGATCTTGGGTGGGTCTCCCTGGCCGCGCCACACGCCGCGATGGTTCCAGCTGTGGTCGAGGATCTTTACGCGCAACTCGTAGGGGTTGTACTCGGGGCTGAAGTGCTGCACCAGCGCAATCTGGTCGAACTTGAGGAGCCGATGCCGCATGGGTATGTCGTCGATGTGCCCGAAGTAGGCCGGCACCGAGCTGGGCCCCGCCGCCATCAGCTCCATGTGGTAGCACAGCGTCAGCTTCCAGTCGGCCAGCATCCTCCGCACCTGGTCGGTGCGGCGAAAGGCGATCACGCCGCTGTTGTACATCCGGCTCTTCCACTGGTTGCGGGAAAAGCTGACCGTCGCCTCGGTGATCGCGATCTCCACCTCGTCGAGCAAGCCGAAGAGGGAGTCGATCGGCTGCCGAATGCGCGTGTCTGTGTCGACGAAAACGGTGCGCTCGTACGGTGAGTCGGCCAACGCGCTGAGCTTGCAGATGCGCCCGCCGCGGCAGCCGTGCTCAGCCTCGCACCACCGCCGGCGCACCACCGACGTGAACGGACCCGGCGACACCTCGAGGTCGCCCGGGAGGTCGGTGAACAGCGTCACCGGCAGGTTGGGGTGGATGCGGCGCAGGCTTTCCGCCGAGGCCACGGCCTCGGCCACGCAGCTGGGGCGGTGGGCGGCCACGTAGATCACACCGCGGTCCTGGGTCGTTCCCTCGGTCATGATCGTCCTTTGTGCGGTGTTCCTGGCGGCGATCCCAACCTTGATGGCTTGAGGGTGAGCCGGAAAGCGCGTGGCCGGCCGAGCGCCACCGCCGCGCCGGTCTCTGCTCCCCGGCCGTACAGGCTGCGGGCATTGTGTCGCTTAATGTTGTTTCGACCCGCTGTCGAAGACAAGGTCCAGGAAAAACCTATTACAACGCCTGATTTGTTGAAGAGCGTTGACTACATACGAGCGTGTAAAGTATCATTTAAATAGCCTTTCCCGACATCGTATGAGATAGCCCCTCGGTTTGAGGGACGTGCAGGAACGCGCGAGCCAGGGATTTATTTGGAGCTGGCAAAGTCCCTTGGCGGTATAGCGCGGTAGCTCGCGCCTTATGAGCTTTTTCGTGTAGAAACAACCCATGGATGTGCTTGCTGGTGAAATGTTCTCCGCACCGCTGTCGCTGACGGTGAGCGCGGTCCGGGCGGAGCTGCCGGCCATCGAGCCCGCGGGTCGGGGCGGGGGTCTGCCGTTGTCCTTCGCGCAGCAGCGACTCTGGTCGCTGTACCAGCCGGGAAGCCTTGGCCCGGAGCACCCCATCGCCTGGCGTTGCTGGCTGCAAGGCGAATTGGACCGGGAGGCGCTGAGCCGCGCGCTGGAGCGCATCGTGGCGCGCCACGATGCGCTCCGCACTACGTTCCGGGTGGTGGGCGGCGAGCCGGACCAGCGCATCGCGCCGGTCGAGGAGAGCGGCTTCCCTCTCCTGGAGCACGACCTGAGCGGGTATGCGGAACCCGGGGCACAGGTGGAACTCGGCCAGATGGTGGCCGACGAGGCGGACGCCCCGTTCACCCTGGAGCGGGGGCCGCTCGTCCGCGGGCGCCTGATCCGCCTGGGAGCACGGGATCACGTGCTGCTGGTGACCCTGCATCCCCTGGTCGCCGACGCGGGATCCCTGGGCATCTTCGTCCATGAGCTGGGCGTGCTGTACGCGGCCTTCCTCCGTGGGGAGGACGACCCGCTGCCAGCGCTGCCGGTGCAGTACGCGGATTACGCCGTGTGGCAGCGGCGGCTGGTGGACGGCGGGCTGCTGCGGGAGCAGGCGGCGTACTGGAACGAGACGCTGGCGGACGCCCCGGAGCCGCTGGAGCTGCCGGCGGACCGCCCTCACCCGGGCGAGCCAGACGACGCCGGGGCCCTCGTCCGGCTGGAGCTGGACGAGGAGGTGACTGCGGGGCTAAAAGCGCTCGGAATGCGACACGGAGCGACGCTGTCCACAACGCTGTTGGCGGGTTGGGCCGCGGTGCTGGGTCGGCTGTCGGGGCAGATGGACCTGGTGATCGGCACCTCCACGGAGAGCTGGCGGCGCCGGGGGGTGGAAGGGCTGATCGGCTGCTTCGTGAACCCCCTGCCGGTGCGGGTGGACCTGTCGGGCTCGCCCACGGCCGCAGAGCTGGTGGGGCGGGTCGAGGCGCGGGTGCAGGGGGCGCTGCGGAACCAGGACCTTCCCTTCGAGCGGGTGGTGGAGCTCGTGCAGCCGGACGGCGCCGCTCCTTCGGCCGCGCCGCTGTTCCGCGCGGCGTTCGCGTGGCGGGCCGCACCCGCGAACGTGGAGCTGCCCGGCCTGCGGATCGACGCGGCCGTGGAGCCGCGCTCGACGGCCGGGCTCGACCTCTCGCTTGAGCTGCGGGAGGAGGGGAGCGGGGTCGCGGGAGCGGTGGTGTTCAGGGCGGCGCTGTTCGACCGGGAGACGGTGGAGCGCTACGCGGGGTACCTGCGCCGGGTGCTCGAAGGCGTGGTGGCGGACGAGACCCGGCCGGTGGACCGGCTGACGCTGCTCTCTGCCGACGAGCGCCGGCGCGTGACGGAGGAGTGGAACCGCACGGAGGCGCCGTATCCCGCTGAGTCGTTCATCCACGAGCGGTTCGAGGCGCAGGCCGGGCGCACGCCGGAGGCGGTGGCGGTGCTCTTCGACGGCCGGCAGCTGACGTACAGGGAGCTGAACCGGCGGGCGAACCGGCTGGCGCACCACCTCCGCGGCCTCGGCGTCGGTCCCGACGTGCGCGTGGGGATCTGCGTGGAGCGCGGGTTCGAGCTGGTGGTCGCCGCGCTGGGGGTGCTGAAGGCGGGGGGGGCGTACGTGCCGCTCGACCCGGGCTATCCGCGCGAGCGGCTGCTCGACATGGTGCAGGACAGCGCCCCGGTGGTGGTGCTGACGCAAGCAGCCGTGCGCGACCAGGTGTCGGCGCTGGGCGTCGCGACCGTGGCGCTGGACGAGGACGCGGAAGCGTGGGCGCATCAGCCGGCCACGAACCCCGAGCGCGCCGCGCTGTCGCCGGAGAACCTGACGTACGTGATCTACACCTCGGGCTCCACGGGCCGGCCCAAGGGGGTGGAGATGACGCACGGGGGCGCGCAAAACCTGCTGCACTGG